>NZ_RCOA01000074.1:0-1200 GCF_004307585.1 Pseudomonas sp. Sample_20
GTGGGAGATTCTATGGTTCATGCCTAGCCCCTAAACGCCTTTGGGTGAGTATTCGCTCTGGTTTTTCAACAGAGCAAATACCACCCGTGCAAGCTTGCGGGCTAGTGCGACCAGTGCTTGGGTAGTGCTCAATCCACGCCCTCTCATAGCCTCATAAAACCCTTTCCACACCGAGGTCCGGCTCGCCGCCATTGCAGCGTTGTGCAGCAATCGACGTGCCTCAGGGTCGCCTCGTTTGGTCAGACAGCGCCGGCCTTTCTTTTTGCCTGAGTCCGCTATGCGCAGATCCATTCCTAGAAAAGCGATGAAAGCGTCGGCATTCCTGAAGTCCCCACGCTGAAAGGATGCAAGCAAGCGGGCTCCGCTCAACGTACCGATACCTTCGACCTTCATGCAGCGCTTGAGCTGTGCGCCCAAACCGGCTTCTTCTATCTGCGTCAGGATCGTTTTTTCAAGCAAGGTTTCTAGCCTTTGCATGGCGCTTATCTGATTCTTGAAAGCGGTTTTGAGCAGCGGCTCATTCTCCCAGCTCTGCTTGAGGCTGACACGAGCCTGAACCAGAGCCGCACGACGCCGGAACAGACTAATGAGCCGGCAATACAGGGGGGACGGCGGCGTCCAGGGGCGCAAATGGTCCCCTTCGTTTGTCAGATAGCGGGCCAATAAACGAGCATCCAGCGCATCAGTTTTAGCGCGAACGTTCACGCCTTTGCGGTAATGACTGAGTTCATAACCGCCAACCATGTAGATCCTGCAGCCATCCGCGTGCGCCAGCTCGGCGAACTCCTGGTGATAAATATTGGTGGCTTCGATGGCGATTGCTACTGGTTTGGCAACGGTCTTGAGCCATTTCTTGATCGCCGTTTTGGTATTGGAGATTGTCTCGAGCCGATCTGATTCGACGTGATAAATCACCAGTTCGTCTTTGGCGACATCAACCCCGACAATCGACTGGGTAGTAGCGACGGGCATTGCCATAAGAAATCCTCCGGGCTAAGGTTTGAACACTTGAAGGGTTCACCCAGAGGCGCAGGCTTGTTCCTATCGTCGGTCTAGGCCAGATGCATTCTTTATCGGCGCTTGGGTGAAAGGAGGAGGGTGAAAATCTCCCACGGTCTGTACTGCGCTAACAGTCAGAATCGAGCCTTGTCCCTCCTCCTCCCTTCAAGTCCTACCATACAAGCGAGCCTGCTCGCGAAG
>NZ_RCOA01000091.1:0-76496 GCF_004307585.1 Pseudomonas sp. Sample_20
ATTTGCCGCAGCCCGACGGGCCGACGAAGACCACGAATTCCTTGTCGTTCACTTCCAGGTCAATGCCCTTGATGATGGAAAAACCTTCGAAGCCTTTTTGCAGATTCTTGATTTTCAGGTTGGCCATGAGATGGGCCTCCGCATTGTTGTTATTCGATTGAGCTGGATAAGCTCTTTTGTGGGAGCGAGCTTGCTCGCGAAGGGGCCGTGTCAGTCACCATCATTGTTGGATGACGCTCCGCTTTCGCGAGCAAGCTCGCTCCCACAGTGAATCGCATTAGATTGAGAGGCTTCATTTCACGGCACCGAACGAGAGGCCGCGTACCAGTTGCTTCTGGCTGATCCAGCCAAAGATCAGAATCGGCGCACAGGCCAGGGTCGAGACGGCCGACAACTTGGCCCAGAACAATCCTTCGGGACTTGAATACGAGGCGATCAATGCGGTCAGTGGTGCGGCATTCGATGAGGTCAGATTCAGCGACCAGAACGCCTCGTTCCAGCACAGGATCAGCGACAGCAGTACGGTCGAGGCGAGGCCGCCCTTGGCGATCGGCAACAGCACGCGAACCATCTCCTGCCACAGCGTCGCACCGTCGAGGCGGGCGGCTTCGAGGATGTCCTTGGGGATGTCCTTGAAGTAGGTGTAAACCATCCAGACCACGATCGGCAGGTTGATCAGCGTGTAGATCACGATCAGCGCGATGCGCGTGTCGAGCAGGCCGAAACTCTTGGCCAGCAGGTAGATCGGCATCAGCACGCCCACCGGCGGCAGCATCTTGGTCGAGAGCATCCACAGCAGCGTGCCTTTGGTGCGCTGGGTTTCATAGAACGCCATCGAGTATGCCGCCGGCACCGCGATCAACAGGCACAGGGCGGTGGCGCTGAAGGAGATCACCACCGAGTTCCAGGCGAAGCTGAAGTAATCGCTGCGCTCGTTGATGTGCAGGTAGTTCTCCAGCGTCGGCGTGAAGATGAACTGCGGCGGCGTGGCGAAGGCGTCGATTTCGCTCTTGAAACTGGTCATCACCATCCAGAAGATCGGGAAGAAAATCACGATCGCGATGGCCCAGGCCAAGGTGCCGAGCAGCAGGCTTTGCAGGCGGCGGGATTGTTGGAGGGTCATGGTAGGCCTCACGCTTTGTCAGTCAGGTTTTTGCCGATCATCCGCACCAGAATGATCGCGGCGATGTTGGCGATGACCACGGCAATCAAGCCGCCCGCCGAGGCCATGCCGACATCGAACTGCACCAGCGCCTGGTTGTAGATCAGGTAGGCGAGGTTGGTCGAGGCGTAGCCGGGGCCACCGTTGGTGGTGGTGAAGATTTCGGCGAACACCGAGAGCAGGAAGATCGTTTCGATCATCACCACCACAGCAATCGGCCGCGCCAGGTGCGGCAGGGTCAGGTGCCAGAAAATCGCGATCGGGCCGGCACCGTCCAGGCGTGCAGCTTCTTTCTGTTCCTGATCCAGTGATTGCATGGCGGTCATCAGAATCAGGATCGCGAAGGGCAGCCATTGCCACGAAACTATGATGATGATCGACAGCAGCGGGTAGTGCGCCAGCCAGTCCACCGGTTGCGCACCGAACAGCTTCCAGATGTAGGCGAGGATCCCCGAGACCGGGTGGAAAATCAGGTTCTTCCAGATCAACGCGCCGACGGTGGGCATGATGAAAAACGGCGAGATCAGCATCACCCGCACCAGGCCGCGCCCAAGGAATTCGCTGGCCTCCAGCAACGTGCTGATCAATACACCGAAGACCACGCTGATCAGCAGCACACTGCCAACGAGCAACAACGTATTGGTCGCGCCGGGCATGAAACCCGAATCGGTGAGGAAATAGGTGAAGTTCTCCAACCCCACAAACTCGTTTTCACCGGGGTAGAGCAGGTTGTAGCGGATCATCGAAAAGTACAGGGTCATGCCCAGCGGCACGATCATCCACAGCAGCAACAGCGCCACCGAAGGGCTGACCAGAAACCAGCCGGGATTGCGCACGCGCAGCTTGCGCTGGGGTGGCGACAGGTCGATGTGGGCTTTGGCAGTTGAAGTATTCATGGCATTCACAACCGAGTCATACAGACCTATGGAGATCCCCATGTGGGAGCGAGCCTGCTCGCGAAAGCGCCGGATCAGTGTCATGTGTGTTGGCTGACACGACGCCTTCGCGAGCAGGCTCGCTCCCACAGAGGCAGGAGCAAGTCGTTCAGCGATTACTTGGGATAACCCGCGCGCTTCATCTCGCGTTCCGTGGTCTGCTGCGCCGCCGCCAGAGCCTGATCTACCGTGGTCTGGCCGATCAGCGCCGCCGAGAACAGCTTGCCGACCTGGGTACCCACTGCCTGGAATTCAGGAATGGTCACCAATTGAATGCCGATGTACGGCACCGGTTTCAGCGTCGGCTTGCTCGGGTCAGCGGCCTTCAGCGATTCCAGCGTCACTTTGGCAAACGGCGCGGCGCTCATGTAAGCATCGCTGTAGGTCGAAGCGCGGGTGCCCGGCGGCACGTTGGCGATGCCATCGGTCTTGGCAACCAGTTCGCCGTACTCTTTGGACGTGGCCCAGGCGCTGAAGGTTTTTGCTGCGTCCTTGGCCTTGGAACTGGTCGGAATCGCCAGCGCCCACGAATACAGCCACGCCGAGCCTTTATCCGTGACCTGATGCGGAGCGAAGGTGAAACCGACGCTATCGGCGACCTTGCTCTGGGTCTTGTCGGTGACGAACGAACCGGCGACGCTGGCGTCGACCCAGATCGCGCATTTGCCGCTGTTGAACAGGGCGAGGTTTTCATTGAAACCGTTGCTGGATGCGCCTGGCGGGCCGGATTTCTTCATGGTGTTGACGTAGAAATTCAATGCGTTTTTCCATTCCGGTCCGCTGAATTCCGGTTTCCATTGCTCATCGAACCAGCGCGCGCCGTAAGCATTGGCGACCGTGGTGACCAGCGCCATGTTCTCGCCCCAACCGGCCTTGCCGCGCAGGCAGATGCCGTACTGCTCTTTGTCTTTCTGGGTGAGCTTTTCGGCAAACCCGGCGATCTCTTCCCAGGTCGGCTGCTCCGGCATGGTCAGCCCGGCTGCCTTGAACAGGTCGGTGCGGTAATAGGTGATCGAACTCTCCGCGTAAAACGGCAGCGCATACAGCGAACCCTTCACCGACAGGCCTTCGCGCACCGACGGAAAGACATCGTCGAGGGCGTAACTGGCCGGCAGGTCCCTCATCGGCTCCAGCCAACCCTTGCCGCCCCAGAGTGCGGCTTCGTACATGCCGATGGTCAATACGTCGAACTGGCCGCCCTGAGTGGCGATGTCGGTGGTCAGGCGCTGACGCAGAACGTTTTCTTCCAGCACCACCCAATTGAGCTTGATGTCCGGATGCTCGCTCTCGAAGGTTTTCGAGAGTTTTTGCATGCGGATCATGTCGCTGTTGTTGACGGTGGCGATGGTCAGGGTCTGGGCGCCAAGGCTGACGCTGCTGAGGGTCATACAGGTGAGAGCGAGCAGAGCTTTTGCAGTGGGTTGCATCGTGCACTCCTTTTCTGACACCCAACGGGGCAGAAGGACAGTTATTGTTTTTGTGTCTTCCGAATGCAGGAAGAATCTGCGCTGATTACAGCCTTCCACGGCGGGGCTGACAAATCATCCCTAGCACTTTTGTTGATACTTTTTTGCACTGGGGTTTGGGCGGGGGAACGCAGGGAAGGGGTTTTGCGCGAGGGACCGTTAGCGAATGCGTACAGATTTCGCCAGCCGGGGCACGGTTTTTTGTGGGAGCGAGCCTGCTCGCGAAGATGGTGTGTCAGCCACAGGATTTTTCACTGACAGACCGCTTTCGCGAGCAGGCTCGCTCCCACAGGTGGCGTGTTGTCAGGAATGGTTTTGTTCAGTCAGGCGCTGCACTGCCAGCCGTCGATAGTGCGACGGCGTCATGCCCTTAAGTTGCTGAAAGCGTCGATTGAAGTTGGAAATATTGTTGAAGCCCGACTCGAAGCACACCTCGGTCACCGGTTTGTCGCCATCGGCCAGCAGCTCACAGGATTTGCTGATGCGCAGGCGGTTGACGAATTCGATGAAGTTGCGCCCGGTGGCCTGTTTGAATACCCGGCTGAAGTAAGTGGGCGTCATGCCCAGGTGCTCGGCCACTTCTTCCAGCGAAATGTCCCGGGCGTAATGGCTGAAGATGTAATCGACCGCGCGGTTGGTGCGGTCGATATTGTGTTCGTCGGCCAGTTGCGGGGTGGTGGCACCGGACAGCAACTGGAAGTCATCACTGGCCGCGAGCAGTTCCATCAGGATGAAAAAATGCCCGAGGCGAGTGATGCCGGTGCTGTCGGCGATCCGCTGCATAAGCGTCATGGCCTGACGAATCGTGCGCTTGCAGCGAAATTCGATGCCGTACTGCGCGCGCTCAAGCAGTGGCGCCAGGGATTTCAGCTCAGCGAACACCTGGTGCCCGCTCTCGAACAATTCGTCGGTGAAGTTGACCAGCATGTCGCGCTTCTCCACCACTTCATCTTCAGCGACCTGGCTGATCCAGTTGTGCGGCAGGTTGGGACCGGTCAGAAACAGGGTTTCCGGATAGAAGTTGCCGATGTAATCGCCGATGAACACTTTGCCGGAACTGGCAACGATCAGGTGCAGTTCGTATTCCTTGTGGAAATGCCAGCGCACCAGCGGGCAGGGGAAGCCGTGCTGGCGATAGATGATGGACAAGCCGTTATGGTCGTCCATCAACTCGTAGGAAGGGTCGGTCACGCGAGCGGTTCGGGTCATGACGAGGCACTTTTTTATTATCGCTGCGCGATCATGCCTCGTTTTTTGCCATTTGTGCCACTTCTTACCGGCCGTCCGTGGAGACCGCTCAGCTAAGCTTGTCGCGGGCCTTTTGCAAGTTGGCCATTTGGCAGAAGCGCACGATGTTCGAATTCTTGATGAAGTCGAAATTGATGATGTTGCACTTGCGCGCCCAATCGGATTTTTCCGGGTCGAACCACTCGTCAAGACTGTCGAGGATTCGCTGTGGGCCGCCAAGTGTGTAACTGGTTGCCGACAGCGACCATGGGCGGCGCGTACTGACAGGTGTGCTCAGTACGTTGTCTATATAGCCATAAAGATCCGAGGTGCTGACCTGTGATTTGCCGATCCACTTGTGATTGATCTGGCTATAAAAGCGGAAGTCCAGGTTTTCCCAGGTCATCGGCGCAGCCACCATAATGCGCTGCAATGGATCAATGGCTTTGAGTTGGCCAATTGTCAGATGCAGATTTTCGGTGGGAATGATCCGTTCCCCAAGGTGCTCCAGCAAAGCTGTTCTGAATTCCTCATGGTTGAATGGATCTGTAGCGTTGGAAAGTTCATGAAAGTCCAGAACGATAAACTCGTTCGGGCTTCTTTCATAAAACCCCTTGAGGTCTCTGATCAGGTCTTCAAGCGTTCGCGAAGAGTTGAAGCCGTTGTGCTGGAAACGGAATCTCGCCAGTTGTTTCGCCTTGCTGTTGTAAACAAGGCGTACATCAAGTGCGCGAGCGCCGCGATTCAACTGCGAATAAAACGAAACGTCCTGGCAGGCAAGCCAGTTTTTCCCGGGAATCAGGGCGTAAGACGCTTCCCAGTCACAGCCGGCGTTATGCGCGCCGGGCAGGGTCATTTCGAATAACGAAAGATTATCGATTTGTGGTAAATCAGCCATCCATTGATGGGTTGGTATATCGTCGAAGTTTTCCATGTTGCATATCCTGCGATGTGGTTGATTAGTTGCGCGCAGGATGTTTATAAGCATGTTCGCGTTATTGCGAAAGTTCGCTTTTAATGCAAGTCATGTAATTGATGTAATCAACGCTCTGTTGGATTTAACTGGTTTTTCGCTTCGATCCATTGAGCCATGTATTGAGTGCTTTTGAGTGTGTGATGTCGCAGCATGGCGCCGGTGAAGTTGTCGTTTCTAAGTTGTGCCAAGTGTTGTCGGCAATCAGCTATCCGGTTGATCAGACGCGGGCCATGTACGCTGCGCTGATAACGCTGCTGCAAAAGTGCCGAAGACTGAATCTGCGCTTGCTGCCAGCGCGCTGGATCTTCGTACAGTTGCACGGCCTGTTCGGCGAAGGTACTTGCGTCCAGGGCAATGGCGCCCGGCCAAGGAGCATCGCCGTGCATGGCTTCGGCGCCGATCGGTGTCGTCACGCTTGGCGTGCCACAGAGCATGGCGTCGACCAGTTTGCCCTTGATTCCCGCGCCAAAGCGCAATGGCGCGAGGCAGACTCGTGCTGCGGACATCACTTCAAGCGCATCTTCGGCCCAGTCCATGATGTGAAAGCCTTGGGCCGGGTTGTGCAATGCGGTGGCTTTGGGCGGCGTATAGGCGCCATAGATATGCAGTTGCGCGCGAGGCAAGCGCGCGCGGATCAGCGGCCAGAGCGTGGTCTTCATCCAGAGCACGGCATCCCAGTTTGGCGCGTGACGGAAGTTGCCAATGCTGAGGAAATGCGCGCGCTCTTCGAAACCTGGCGCGGTGGTGTCCGGAAGATCAATCATCAACGGACACCAATGCAGGATTTGCCGAGGCAGGCCGAATTCCTCCACCAGCAGGTCGATCTCGACTTCGGAAATCATCAGGTTCAAATCGCACCGGTACAGCGCAGCGATTTCCCGTTTGGCCAGATCGGTGCTCGCCATCAGCTGGAATTCTTCGTGCAATGCCGGTGCGAACAGTTCGGTGAAATCAGTCTGCTCGTCGTCGCTTTTCAGCCGGTCTTTCAGACGCTGATGACGCGCATGCCGCAGGCTTTGCAGGTCGGAGGTTTCCAGGATGCGCAGGGCGTCCGGGCAGTGTTTCTCCACCCGCCAGCCAAACTGTTCTTCCATCATGAACTGATCGAACAGCACGATATCCGGCGCCAACCCGCTGATGAACGTATCAAAGCTGCTGTTGTTGAGTTCGATCGGCACTTCGCGAATGCCCAGCGCCGTCAGATCAGCCTTGTGTTCCCCCGGGCCGGCCGGGCTGCTGAACGTGATGTCCCAGCCTTGCTCGAGAAGCGTTTCGAGGATCTGCATGACATGCCCGCTGGCCGCCGAAGAGCGGGGCTCGGGCCAGACGTAGCCGATGACCAGGACTTTGGTGGGAACGGAGTGGGACATCACTGGATTCTCGGCGCATAAAAAAGGGCGCAATTAAACCACAGTGATGTGTGCTCATCGCCAGTTCAGGTTGATCACGATTGCTCGGGTTCCAGCCAATGCTGGTAGATGCGCAGGACTATTCCAGTATGGATTTGACCTTGTCGCGTAACTGGTCAATCGAAAACGGTTTGCCGATGACATGCATGTCGCCGGGTACTTCGATAGTCTCGGCATAACCGCTGGCAAACAGGATGGGCAGAGCAGGGCGCAGCTGACGGGCCCTTTGAGAGAGTTCGCGGCCATCCATTCCAGGCAGGCCGTGGTCGGTCATCATCAAATCGATGGCTTTGCCAGGATCCGCAAGGATTTCGAGTGCCGCGTTGCCGTCATCAGCCTCCAATACCGTGTATTCCAGCTCCTCCAGCACATCCACGATGAGCATGCGCACGATGTCGTCATCTTCTACGACAAGGATAGTGGAGGCATTGGCAGACATGGCAGGACTCTCAAAAATTGAAATCGGGGGATACCGGGCAAGCGAATTTTGCCGGACTCTTGCATGAGTAAGTGGCGCATAGCCACAAGTTCCCGAGCTGATACAAAAAAGAACAGGTCAGTGCGGTGCGGCAAGGATAACCGTTGGCGTCGTCCAATGCGCAGGCGTGTGTAGGAAAATGCCATCATTTGTGTGAGAAAAATGGATCCATGGCGGGGTTTTGGGGCAAACTCTCGGGTTTTCAACAGTTCGACAAGGCTGCCCCATGTCCTCTCCGTCCTCGGTTGATGAACAACGGTTCCGCAAACTTCTGAGTCGCAACGTCAGCCTGCCGCTGGGCGTCGGCGTGCTCAGCGCCGTGTTCTTCGTCTCGCTGATCACTTATTTGCTGTCGGTCATCCAATGGGTCGAGCACACCGACCGGGTGATCAATAACGCCAATGAAGCGGTGAAGCTCACCGTTGATCTGGAAACCGGCATGCGCGGCTATCTGCTCAGCGGTGACGAGCACTTCCTCGACCCGTATGAGATCGCCAAGCCGCGCATTGATGTTGCCCTCAATACGTTGCTGGAGCTGACCGCCGATAATCCGGTGCAGACCGATCGCTTGCGCCGTTTGCAAGCCTTGCAGGTGGAGTGGGCCAATTACGCGCAGTCGATGATCGATCTGCAGCGCAGCAGTGGCGACTATCGCGGTGCGGTCAAGGCCGGGCGGGGCAAGCGCCTGACCGATGAAATCCGCAAGCAATTCGAGGACGTCATCGAGACCGAGCAAGTGCTGCGCGCCACGCGCAACGAGGATGTGCGTCGCACCACCATCTGGAGCATCACTCTTTATCTGATCTTCATCGTCGGGATCAGCGGTTTGCTGGCCTACATCGGCCGCCGTGATCTGCTAAACCTGTCGACCAACTACAGCGCCAACCTCGCCGCGCAGCTGGCCAGCGCCGAACGCCTGGAGAAGCAGGCGTGGCTGCGCAACGGCCAGACACAATTGGCCGAGCAGGTGCTGGGGCAACTGACGCTGAACCTGCTGGGGCGCAATATTCTGCAATTCTGCGCGCAATACCTTGGCACTGCCGTCGCCGCGCTTTATGTGCGCGAAGAACATGGCGGCCTCAAGCGCGTGGCGACTTATGGTTTCTCCCGCGAGCAGGAAGAGCTCAATCAAACGATTTACAGCGGCGAAGGCATCGTCGGCCAAGTCGCAGAACAGGCACGCCTGATCCGTCTCGACGCGGTCCCGGGCGACTATTTCAAAGTCAGCTCCGGTCTCGGCGCAGGCCTGCCGCACAGTGTGCTGGTGGTGCCGACCAGCGATGATGATCGGGTCAACGGTGTGATCGAACTGGGCTTCCTGCGTCCGCTGTCCGAGCGCGATATCGAACTGCTGGAACTGATTGCTGGCAACATCGGCACCTCGATCGAAGCGGCGCGTTACCGTCAGCGCTTGCAGGAAGTGCTCGCCGAAACCCAGCAGCTCAATGAAGAGCTGCAAGTGCAGCAGGAAGAGCTGAAGACTGCCAACGAAGAGCTGGAAGAACAGTCGCGGATTCTCAAGGAATCCCAGGCGCATCTGGAAACCCAGCAAGTGGAGCTGGAGCAGACCAACGAGCAGCTCGCCGAGCAGCGCGATGCGATGGACAAGAAAAACACCGAGCTGAATCATGCGCAGATCCAGCTTGAAGAGCGTGCCGAAGAGCTGCAACGCTCGAGCAAGTACAAGTCCGAATTCCTCGCCAACATGTCCCACGAACTGCGCACGCCGCTCAACAGTTCGCTGATTCTGGCCAAACTGTTGGCGGAAAACCCGCAGCAGAATCTGTCGGCGGAACAGGTCAAGTTCGCCGAATCGATCTATTCGGCCGGCAACGATCTGCTCAACCTGATCAACGACATTCTCGACATTTCCAAGGTCGAGGCCGGCAAGCTTGAAGTGATTGCCGAAAACACCCGCGTCGATCGTCTGGTCGACGGCTTGCGCTCGATGTTCGAACCCTTGGCGGCGGACAAGAAACTGGCCTTCAGCGTCGAGGTTCAGCCGGACGCACCGGGCTTGCTGTTCACCGACCGTCAGCGTCTGGAGCAGGTGATCAAGAATCTGCTGTCCAACGCGATCAAGTTCACTGAGCACGGCGCCGTAAGCCTGACCATCACCGCGCAGCCGAACGATCACATCGCCTTCAGCGTCAAGGATTCCGGGATCGGTATCGCCGCGGATCAGCAGGAAAGTATCTTCGAGGCGTTCCGTCAGGCGGATGGCACCACCAACCGCAAATACGGCGGCACCGGCCTTGGCTTGTCGATCTCGCGGGATCTGGCGACATTGCTGGGCGGTTCGATCAGCGTCGACAGCGTACCGGGACAGGGCAGTACGTTCACCCTGGTGTTGCCGCGTCAGTATCACGAATTCGGTGAAACGCCGGCCGCGCCGCTGACCTTCCACCCGGCACCTGTGACGCCTGCGCCAGTTGCTGTTGCGGCTCCGCTGGCATCGGCGATTCCGGCAGTCATCCCGCGCTTTGCCGACGATCGCGACAAGGCACCGTTCGCCACCCGCTGCATTCTGGTGGTGGAGGACGAACCGAACTTCGCCCGTATCCTCTATGACCTGGCCCATGAGTTGGGCTACATGTGTCTGGTCGCCCACGGCGCTGACGAAGGTTACGACCTGGCGCGCGAATTCGTGCCGGATGCGATCCTGCTCGACATGCGCCTGCCGGATCATTCCGGTCTGACCGTGCTGCAACGCTTGAAAGAACGCGCCGAAACCCGGCACATTCCGGTGCACGTGATTTCCGTGGAAGACCGCGTCGAAGCGGCCATGCACATGGGCGCGATCGGCTACGCAGTGAAGCCGACCACCCGCGAAGAGCTCAAGGACGTCTTCGCCCGTCTCGAAGCCAAGCTGACGCAGAAGGTCAAACGCGTGCTGCTGGTCGAAGATGACGATCTGCAACGCGAAAGCATCGCGCGGCTGATTGGCGACGAAGACATTGAAATCACTGCGGTCGGCCTGGCTCAGGACGCTCTGGAATTGCTGCGCACGACCATCTACGACTGCATGGTCATTGATCTCAAGCTGCCGGACATGCTCGGCAACGATCTGCTCAAGCGCATGTCCACCGAGGACATCTGCTCGTTCCCGCCGGTCATCGTTTACACCGGACGCAATCTGACCCGCGATGAAGAGGCCGAACTGCGCAAGTATTCGCGCTCGATCATCATCAAGGGCGCACGCTCCCCGGAGCGGTTGCTCGATGAGGTCACACTCTTTCTGCACAAAGTCGAATCGCAGCTGTCCCATGAACGGCAGAAGATGCTCAAGACCGCGCGCAGCCGCGACAAGGTCTTTGAAGGTCGCAAAGTGCTGCTGGTGGACGACGATGTGCGCAACATCTTCGCCCTGACCAGCGCGCTGGAACACAAAGGCGCAGTCGTGGTGATCGGCCGTAATGGCCGCGAAGCGATTGAGAAACTTCATGAAGTCGAGGACATCGACCTGGTGCTGATGGACGTGATGATGCCGGAAATGGATGGCTTCGAAGCCACCATGGAAATCCGCAAGGATCCGCGCTGGCGCAAGCTGCCGATCATCGCGGTGACGGCCAAGGCCATGAAGGACGATCAGGAGCGCTGCCTGCAAGCGGGCGCCAACGATTACCTGGCCAAGCCCATCGACCTTGATCGTCTGTTCTCGCTGATACGTGTGTGGTTACCGAAAATGGAACGCATCTAGTGGAACGCAGCAGTTCAGCCGAGCGCAACAGCGAAATCGAATTACGCTTGTTGATCGAGGCGATTTACCTGAAATACAGCTATGACTTTCGCGACTACTCCGGCGCTTCGATCAAGCGCCGGGTGCAGCACGCGCTGAGTCAGTTCGAGTGCGCGACCATCTCGGCCCTGCAAGAAAAAGTCCTGCACGACCCGACCGCGTTCATGCAGCTGCTGCAACTGCTGACGATCCCGGTCAGCGAGATGTTCCGCGATCCGTCGCATTTCCTGGCGATCCGCAACGAAGTGGTGCCGCTGCTGCGCACCTATCCGTCGCTGAAGATCTGGATTGCCGGATGCAGCACGGGCGAGGAGGTCTATTCGATGGCGATCCTCTTGCGCGAGGAAGGCCTGCTCGACCGTACGATCATCTACGCCACCGACATCAACCCGCGCTCGCTGGAGAAGGCCAAGCAAGGGATTTTCTCCATGGAAAACGTCCGCGCCTACACTGCCAACTATCAGCAGGCCGGCGGTCAGCGTTCGTTTGCCGATTACTACACGGCAGCCTACGGCTACGCGATTTTCGACAAGAGCCTGTGCGAGAACGTGACATTCGCCGACCACAGCCTGGCCACCGACAGCGTGTTCTCCGAAACCCAGTTGATTTCCTGCCGCAACGTGCTGATCTATTTCAACAAGAAGTTGCAGGACCGGGCGTTCGGGCTGTTCCATGAATCGTTGTCGCATCGCGGCTTTCTGGTGCTGGGCAGCAAGGAAACCCTGGATTTTTCCAATTACTCGAACCAGTTCGAGGCGTTGGTCAAACAAGAACGGATCTACCGCAAATCATGAACGACACCCCGAGCCTGCCTCGCATCGAGGCCGTCGTGATCGGCGCCTCCGCAGGCGGTGTCGAGGCGTTGCTGACCTTGCTCGGGCCATTACGCAAAGGCTATGTGCTGCCGATCATCATCGTTCTGCATCTGCCGGAAGAACGCCGCAGTCATCTGGCCGAAGTGTTCTCCCGCCGTGTGGCGATGCCGGTCAAGGAAGCTGAAGACAAGCAGGACATTGAAGCCGGCACGGTGTATTTCGCCACGCCCGGTTATCACTTGTCGGTCGAAGCGGATCGCAGCCTGTCGCTGAGCCTAGAGGACCGCGTACATCATTCGCGGCCTTCAATCGATTACCTGTTTGAATCCGCCGCTGATGTTTATGGCCAGACACTCGCCGCCGTCCTGCTGACCGGCGCCAATCACGATGGCGCGCGCGGGCTGGCCTGCGTCAAGAAGTGCGGCGGCCTGACCATTGTTCAAGACCCCGATGATGCACAAGTCGCCACCATGCCCCAGGCTGCACTGAACGTTCTGCAGCCGGATCATGTCCTACCCATTCACGGCATCGGCCGTCTGCTAGTCGAGCTGGAACGAATCGCATGCTGAGTAATATCCAAGCCAAACTGTTGATCGTTGACGATCTGCCAGAAAACCTGCTGGCGCTGGAAGCGCTGATCAAGCGCGAGGATCGCACGGTCTACAAGGCTTTGTCGGCGGACGAGGCACTGTCGCTGTTGCTGCAACACGAATTCGCCATGGCCATTCTCGACGTGCAGATGCCCGGCATGAACGGCTTCGAACTGGCCGAGTTGATGCGCGGCACCGAGAAGACCAAAAACATTCCGATCATTTTCGTCAGCGCCGCTGGCCGTGAACTCAACTACGCGTTCAAGGGCTACGAAAGCGGTGCGGTGGACTTCCTGCACAAACCGCTGGACATTCATGCGGTGAAGAGCAAGGTCAACGTTTTCGTCGATCTGTATCGCCAGAGCAAGGCCATGAAACAGCAGGTCGAGGCGCTGGAGCAGGCGCGACGCGAGCAGGAAGCGCTGCTGCAACAGCTGCAAAGCACGCAGCTTGAGCTGGAACAAGCGGTGCGCATGCGCGATGACTTCATGTCCATCGTTGCGCACGAGGTGCGCACGCCGCTCAATGGTCTGATTCTTGAAACCCAGCTGCGCAAGATGCACCTGGCCCGGGACAACGCCGCGGCGTTCACCCTCGACAAGATGCAGGCGATGGTCGATCGCGATGAGCGGCAGATCAAAAGCCTGATTCGCCTGATCGAAGACATGCTCGATGTCTCGCGAATCCGCACCGGCAAACTGTCGATCCGCCCGAGTCGTTTCGATCTGGTGCAACTGGTCAGCAATCTGCTGCAGAACTTTGCTCCGCAAATGGAGGCGGCGGAAACCAGCGTTTCCTTTGAGGCGTCCGAGCCGGTCGAAGGTTGCTGGGACGAGTTCCGCATCGAGCAGGTGGTGTCCAATCTGCTGACCAACGCCTTGCGCTACGGCGGTCGCAGCCCGATTCAGGTGCGCGTCTATCGCGAAGGCGAGGAGGCGCGGGTCGAAGTTCAGGACCACGGCATCGGCATCAGCGCCGAGAACCAGAAGCGTATTTTTCAGCAGTTCGAACGGGTGTCCGCCAAGACGGTGGTGGCCGGGCTCGGGCTGGGTCTGTTCATTTCCGAGCAGATCGTCGCCGCCCATGGCGGCTCCATCGTCGTCGAGAGTGAAATCAACGAAGGCGCCCTGTTTCGCGTTTGTCTGCCGATCCAGGAAAACGGCATATCCGACGCAACCTCTGAGTGACCACACGGTCGTATCAGCAGCTATTGACCGAACAAAGGCTTCCCATGAGCGTAGATGCGCAAGATGTAGTACTCGTCGTCGAAGACGAACCGGTTATCTTGATGGTCCTGACGGATTACCTGTCAGGGCAGGGCTATCGCGTGTTGCAAGCGGAAAATGGCGAGCAGGCTTTCGAGATCCTCGCCAGCAAACCTCACCTGGACATGCTGATTACCGATTTCCGCCTGCCGGGCGGAATCTCGGGCGTGCAGATCGCCGAGCCGGCAGTGAAGCTGCGACCGGACCTGAAAGTGATTTTCATCAGCGGCTACCCGCAGGAAATCCGTGAAACCGGCAGCCCGATCACCAGCAAGGCACCGATCCTGGAGAAGCCGTTCGATCTGGATGTGTTGCAGGAAAAGATTCAGGAATTGCTGGCCTGATTCTCATGCAGGAGCTGCCGAGCCTTCGGCAGCCCCTATAGATTCAGCTATTGATCATCTCGCGCACCTTGGCGGTGAGCAGATCAAAGGTGAAGGGCTTGGTGATCATCTGCATTCCCGAGTCGAGGAAGCCACCGCGCACCGCCGCGTGCTCGGCATAACCGGTGATGAACAACACTTTCAGACCTGGCCGATACTGCCGACCAACCTCCGCCAGTTGACGACCGTTCATCCCCGGCAGGCCAACGTCACTGATGAGCAAATCAATACGTTGCGTCGAATTGAGAATCGGCATGGCGCCGTCGGCATCACCGGCCTCCACGAACGCGTAACCCAACTCACTGAGCACGGCGCTGACCAACACGCGCACAGCCGGATCGTCTTCGACGATGAGTACGGTTTCGCCATCCATCGCATACGGAGCCTGCTGCGAATCCGAGACGGGAATTTCCACTTCTTCACCACGGAAACGCGGCAGGTAGAGTTTTACCGTGGTGCCTTGATCGACTTCACTGTCGATCGACACGTGCCCGCGCGACTGCTTGCTGAAGCCATAGATCATCGACAGTCCGAGCCCGGTCCCCTGGCCGATCGGCTTGGTCGTAAAAAACGGATCGAACGCACGGCTGACCACGCTCTGCGGCATGCCGCTGCCGTTGTCAGTGACGCTGAGCATCACGTAATCGCCCGGCTCCAGATTGCTGTAAGCGGCAGTGAAGTCGCTATGCAGGACCTGATTGCTGGTTTCCACCACCAGTTTGCCGCCCTCGGGCATCGCATCGCGGGCGTTGATGACCAGGTTGAGCAGGGCGCTTTCGAGTTGATTGGGATCGGCCTCGGCAACCCAGAGGTTGTCGTCCAGGCGCATTTCCAGATGAATGCTTTCATTGAGGCTGCGTTGCAGCAACTCGCCCATTGACAGCACCAGCGTGTTCATCTGCACGGCTTTCGGGTCGAGCGATTGCCGGCGCGAGAACGCCAACAAGCGGTGAGTCAGGCCGGCGGCGCGGTTGGCGGAGGTCACGCCTAGATCGATCAGGCTGTCGAGGTCTTCGGTGCGGCCCCGGGCCAGCCGTCGGCGCAGCAGTTCCAGGCTACCGATGATGCCGGTGAGCATATTGTTGAAGTCGTGAGCGATGCCGCCAGTCAGTTGGCCGACCGCTTCCATTTTCTGCGATTGGCGCAGCGCTTCTTCGTTGTGGCGAAGCTGTGCGGTGCGCTCTTCAACCTGTTGCTCGAGGGTTTCCAGAGTCGATTGCAGGCGTCGTTCGCTTTCACTCAGGTCGATCAGCCGATCGCGCGCTTCATATTGTCGTCGCCGCCCACGCAGGGCGGCGGAGACCAGACTGACCAGTGTCGCGGGATGGAAGGGGCGCTCGAGAAAAGTCACGTTGCCGAGCAGGGTGCTAAGGCGCGACGGCGGCCCTTGTTCATCGCCGCCATGATGAGTCAGCAGTACGATGGGCATGTCCGACCACGCGGGCTGCTGGTCAAGGTAGGCGATAAGCCCTTCGAGTTCCGGTCCGTGCAACGCTTCAGCAGCAATCAGCAGCAACCCGGCACCGACCTCCAGTTCCGTGCACAGAGCGCCGAGATTCGGCGCCACCATGCCGCCGTAACCGGCTTCGTTGAGAATCATCAACGCGATCTGGCTGTCACGGCCCATGGGCGCCAGCACCAGCACCCGCTCGGCCAACGGCGTGTTGACCGTCACAAGCTTTCATCCTCAAGCAATGGATTGCTCGCTCCCATGTAGGTCGGCACGCCACGCAGCACGCCCTGGAAGGATTCCAGCGGTTGGCCGATGGTCATGCCACGCGAGGAGATCCGGTATTCACGGATGGTCGACTCGTGGTTGCCGGTACGTTTCTTGATAATCGAGATCGCCCGGCGGACTTTGCCGAGGGCTTCGAAGTAGCGCAACAGAATCACCGTGTCGGCCAGGTAAGTGATATCGACAGGCGCCTGCATATCGCCCACCAAGCCGTGCTGGGCGACCGTCATGAAAGTCGCCGCGCCTTTGCGGTTAAGGTACAGCAGCAGCTCGTGCATGTGCAGCACCAGCGCGTTTTCTTCCGGCATCGCTGCCTGATAGCCGTTGATGCTGTCGATCACCACGGTTTTGATACCCAGCTCATCGACGCAACGGCGCACGCGATGGGACAACTCACCGGGAGACAATTCGGCGGCGTCTACTTGTTCGATCAGCAGATTACCGGTGGCCTGCAAGGCTTTGAGGTCGATGCCCAGATGACGCATGCGTTCGAACAGCAGGCCCAGCTCTTCATCGAAAATGAACAGCGCGGCTTTTTCGCCTCGGGCCACCGCTGCGGCGGCGAAGATCATCGAAATCATCGATTTGCCGGTACCGGCCGGGCCGAGAATCAGCGTGCTTGAGCCGGTCTCGATGCCGCCGCCGAGCAGGGCGTCCATTTGCGGGATGCCGCTGGACAGCTGCAAACGTGGGTAGTCGCCGCGATGTTCCGCCGCTACCAGGCGTGGGAAAACATGGACGCCGTCGCCCATGATGGTGAAATCATGGAAACCGCCACGGTATTTCTGCCCGCGATATTTGACCACTCGTACCCGACGACGCTCGGCGCCGTAGCTTGGCGTCAGCTCTTCAAGGCGAATCACGCCGTGGGCGACACTGTGCACGGTCTTGTCGAGGGATTCGGTAGTCAGGTCATCGAGCAGCAGGACGGTGGCGTCGTAGCGCACGAAATAATGCTTGATCGCCAGAATCTGGCGACGATAGCGCAACGAGCTCTGCGCCAGCAGACGGATCTCCGAAAGGCTGTCGAGCACTACACGGGTCGGTTTGAAGCGTTCGACCACTTCGAAAATCTGCCTGGTCGCCTCGCCCAGTTCAAGGTCCGAGGAATACAGCAGGCTTTGCTGGTGTTCGGCATTGAGCAGGCTTTCCGGCGGTGTCAGCTCGAAGATCTTGATGTTTTCGTTCAGCTCCCAGCCGTGGGAGAGCGCACCTTGACGCAGTTCTTTCTCGGTTTCCGAGAGAGTGATGTACAAGCAACGTTCCCCGGCCAGCGCACCGGCGCGGAGGAAATGCAAAGCCACGGTGGTTTTGCCGGTTCCGGGTTCCCCCTCGAGCAAAAACACATGGCCGCGAGACAGGCCACCGGCAAGGATGTCATCCAGACCTACAATGCCGACGGCGGCCTTTGCACTGATCAACTCGTTTGATGTAGTCAAAAAACGCCCTCTTATGACTAGGGTAATCCGGCGGCTGGCTTAAGTGAGCCGCCTGAATAACTTGACCTCAGGGCATGTTCACGGTTCCGCTTTTTCTTTCGACAGGTGGTTGATTGCACCCGCTTTACCTTGATTAAAGACCCTGTTGCAGGGCCGGGTCGTCCGGATTCAGCTGCTCCAGTTGCGCCAGCAGAATCTGCACATTCTGCAATTGGCCGCTTTCCTTCCAATAGTTGATCAACAACACCCGCGCCTTGCGGTCGGCGGGGTGGCGCTGAACGATTTCCTGCAGTTGTTTCTGCGCCGCTTCCAGTTCTTCCGCGCTGTGCAGAGTGGTGGCGAGGTCGTAGCGATAATCCTTGTTGTCCGGCTCCAGCTCGACCGCCTTGGACAGGCCGAGCAGGGCATATTCGCGCTGGCCATGGTGCAGCAGCCACAGGCCGAGGGCATGTTGCAGATAGGCCGAATCGGGCTGCGCCTTGAGTTGGCGGGCGAGCAACTGGCGAGCGGCATCGCTCTGGCCCTGGCGGTCGAGCACATCGATCTGCATGACCAGCGCCGGCAGGTTGCCCGGTTCCAGGCGCAAGGTATTGTCCAAAGCCTGTTGGGCCTGTTTGTATTCGGCGTTGTGAATATAGAGACGGGCCAGTTGCGCATAGTTGGCGGCGCTTTCCGGCTGGCTTTCCAAGGTCTGTTGCCAGCCGTCGATGGCCTGCTGTAGCGGTGCGAAATACAGGCCGAGCTCGTCCGGGGCCAGGCCGAGCAGGGCGTTGATCGCGGCGAAACGGACAGTTTGTTCTTCATCATCAAGCAACGGTCCTAGCAGCAGACTGCGCTGCCCGCCGGGCACCAGACCGACGATGCTTTTGATCGCTGCGACGCGCACTTGCGGCGCTTCGTGATGCAAGTCGATGTCCGCCAGCTTCAACGCCTGCGGACTGGGGTAATTGGGCAGTTCGCCATGCAGCCAGACCCGGCGCTTGACCGAGATGTCCGGGCGGCCCAATTGCTGGTACAACTGGCGCGCCGCTCCGGGTTCACCGGTGCGCGCGGCGTTCAGCGCTTCGCTGTAGCCATGTTTGATAGCATCGGGGATGGTCGGAGTGCTGCTGCGCCAGGACAGCCAGACGACGCCGAGGATCAGTACGAGGCCTAAGCCGATCAGCAGGTTGCGGCGGGACTGAGTCATGCGGGTTTCCGAAAGCTTCGAACTTGAGCAGAGCGGCAAGCTTCGTTCAGCTTGGCGCGTGAGTCAAACCGTTGCCAGCGAATCGTCCTACAACACGTGTCGACTGTGAAATCCGTCAGGCTTTTGCTGCAATGTCTACGCTTGCAGAAGTCGTTTTAAAGAGTATTCCCATGCCAGCGTTGTTCGCTTATTTCAAGGCTTTGATCCATCCCGGTCAGGCTGTTCTGCTGTTTGCCCTGCGGACCATCGCCGCCGGGCTGTTGACCCTTTATCTGGCGTTCATTTTTGATCTCGAACAGCCGAAGTGGTCGATCATGGCCGTGGTGATCGTCAGCCAGCCACTGGCAGGGATGGCACTGGCGCGCAGTTTCGGCCAGGTGATCGGCACCACCGTGGGTGCGGCGGTGGCGGTGCTGATCATGGCGATTTTCCCTCAGGCGCCGCTGCCGTTCATCACGACATTGGCGTTGTGGCTGGCGCTGTGCACGGCGGGCGGCACCCTGCTGCGCTACACCAGTTCCCAAGCGTTCGTGCTCAGTGGTTACACCGCTGTGGTCGTAGCTTTACTGGCGATTCCGGATCAGGACGGCACCTTTCTGCTGGCGGTCACCCGCGTTACCGAAACTTTGTTGGCGGTCGCCTGTGTCTGTGTGGTCAGTTTGCTGACGGCCCGGCCTGAAGCCGTCGCCAAGGGCTATTTCGCCAAAATCGATCAGGTCATCAAACTGGCGGCCAGCCACGCTGCCGAGGTGCTTCGTACGGAAGAAAGCGAAGCCGATTTCCAGCGTCGGCAGATGCAACTGCTCGGTGAGATCAGCGCACTGGAAGGTTTGCGACGTCATTTGTATTTCGATGCCCCACGTTTGCGCAGTGCCGACAACCTGGTATTGCTGCTCGGCAATCAACTGATGCTGCTGACCTCGCGATTGACCGCGCTACGTCATCAGCGTGAATTGCTCATCGAACGCTGGGAGGGCGATCTGCCGCTGGAGGTCCAGCAGCTGCGTGCCGAGGAACTGGCGTTGCTTGAGCAGTTGGCGCAACAGGGCCGCGCGCTGTCTGGCGCCGATCGGCAGCGTTTCGTCACCTTGCAGCAACAGTTCGAAGCGTTGGCGTACAAGGCCGAGCAGCAGACCGAGAACATGAGCGCGACCCTGCGTTCATTGGCTTGGGCGCTGCGTTGGGAGCAGGCGCGCCTGTTGCAGCAACTTGAGCAGATCCTCGAACTGAGCGACGCGATTCAGGAAGGGCGCCCGGCCAGTTGCCTTTATCGCGGCCAGAGCAGTCCGTTGCATCTGGATTTCACCCTGGCCTCGATGAATGCGATCCGTGCCTTCACCGCGCTGTTGGTCAGCGGGTTGATCTGGATCGAAACGGCGTGGGATGGCGCGCGCGGCGGGATGATTCTGGTGGGGATTCTCTGCTCGCTGATGGCGACTTTTCCGCGTCCGCTGATGGCTGCGCAAAGCTACGCCCGTGGCTTGGGTCTGGCACTGCTGGTATCGGCGTTCTATCAATTCATGCTGGTCCCGGCGATCAGTGATTTCGAGCTGCTGGCCTTGCTGCTGGCGCCGCTGCTGTATGCCATTGCTGTGGGCATTTCCAGTCCGGCCACCGCCGGTATCGGCATGGGCCTTGGCCTGTCCAGTTTTCTCATGCTCGGACCGCAAAATACCGGCACTGGGCAGAACACAGCGATTCAATGGTTCGAATTCGCCGGCGCCTACGTCAGCGCAGCGATGCTGGCCCTGATCGTTTATGCGCTGATCTTCCCGTTCCGCCCGGGCTTGCGCATCCGCCGCCTGTACGGCGAAGCACGGGAGCAGGTGTACCAACTGAGCAAAATGCCGGCCACCGATGAACAACAATTCGCTTTCGAGAGTCGGATGACCGATCGCCTGACGAGCATGCTCGGTCTGCTGCCAGCGGCGAACGATCGCGCCATGCAGCGCTTGTACGAAATCAGTCTGGCTTGCGTAGCGCTGGGTGTGGCCATGCATCAACTGAGGCAGCAGTCGCAGAACAACGCGCTACTTACCGATGCGTTCGGCCAACGCTTGGCGTCGGCGTTGCGCAAGACCGGTCGTTTGGTTGCCGGTCGCGACGATGTCCAGCTTGCGGCGCTGCTGGCTACGTTGCACCAGCTCGGAGACGAGCTGGACGAGCTGCACGCCGTCAGTCATGAACATCTATGGTCGGTGTTTCGCATGCGTGTGGCGCTGCTGATTGTGGTGTCGTTCCTCGAGCGGCACGGCGAATATTTGCAACCTCAAGGCCTGGAAGGAGAACCGCAACTTGCCCATTGATTTCGAAATTGGCGGGGTTTATCTGCCGCCGATTGCCCAGGCACTGTTACTGGCGATTCCGATTTTCATGTTGCTGGACTGGTGTCTGCGGCGCCTCGGCGTGCTGCGCCTGGTGTGGCATGAAGCACTGTTCGAAGGCGCGCTGTATGCCTGTGTCTGCGCCACGCTGATTCTGTTGATGGGAGCCTGATGTCTTGAAAGCACTAGTTGCACGAATGATGACCGTGGCAGTGGTGATCCTGGCGATCGTCCTCGGCTGGTTCGCCTGGGAGTATTACACCCGCGCGCCGTGGACACGGGATGCTCGGGTGAGGGCGGATGTGGTGACGCTGTCGGCGGATGTTTCGGGGCGAATCGTCAAACTGGCAGTGCAGGACAACCAGCATGTCGACAAGGGCCAATTGTTGCTGGAGATCGATCCGGCGCGCTATCAACTGGCGGTCGAGCATGCCCGGCGTTCAGTGGAAGTGTCCAAGGCGTCGCTGGGGCAATCGCAAGCGGCAATCGTCGCCAGTGAAGCGTTGCTCAAACAACGTCAAAGCGAGGAGCGCCGCCGCCGCACGCTGAAGCAGGGCTTCGCGATTTCCGGTGAAGAATGGGAGAAGGCCAGTACCGACGTAGCGGTTGCCCAGGCAGATCTGCTGCGCAATCAGGCCAACCTCGGGCTGGCCGAAGCCAATGTGCAACTGGCAATTGCCGCGCTGACCCAAGCCGAACTGGACTTGCAGCGCACCCGCGTTGAATCGCCGGTGAGCGGTTACGTGACCAACCTGCTGACCCGCCAGGGTGATTACGCACAGGCGGGCGGGGCACTGCTGGCGCTGGTCGACAGCGATTCGTTCTATGTCAGTGGTTACTTCGAGGAAACCAAGCTGCCGCGAATCGAGGAGGGTGATCGGGTACGCATTCAATTGATGAGCGGTGAGCGTTTCGGCGGCACGGTAGAAAGCATCGCCTTCGCCATCGCCGACCGCGAAAACGCGCCGGGCAGTCGTCTGCTGGCGAACATCAACCCGAGTTACACCTGGGTGAAACTGGCGCAACGGGTGCCGGTGCGCATTGGCATTGATGGTGACTTTGCCGGCAAGCATCGCCTGCGCGCCGGTACAACCGCCACCGTCACCGTCCTGGAACCCTGATCCCCGGTAGGAGCTGTGTTGATCGTTCCCACGCTCCGCGTGGGAATGCAGCCCGTGACGCTCCGCGTCACTGGACGCGGAGCGTCCCTTGAGGCATTCCCACGCGGAGCGTGGGAACGATCAACAAGAAACCTTGTGCTGCAAACAGGCATAAAAAAACCCCGCGACCGAATGATACGCGGGGCAAAAAATTTGGTTGGTTGCGGCCAACCAAAGGAGCTCTTTAACAATCTTTACTTGCTGGCAACTGTCTCCGGTTGCCAGCCACCGCCGAGGGCCTTGTAGATTGCGACGATGCCGCGATACAGCTCGACTTCGGCCTGTGCCTGACTGTCTTCGGCGTTCAGGCGCTCACGCTGGGCGTCGAGCAGGACGAGGAAATCGGTGGTGCCTTCGCGATAACGGATTTCTGCCAGATCGGCGGCCTTGCGACTCGATTCGCTCTGACGGATCAGCGAGATCAGACGTTGCTGACGCTTGCCGTAATCGCTGAAAGCGTTTTCCGATTCTTCCAGCGCCAACAGCACCTGTTGCTCGTAGTTGGCCAGTGCGCCTTCGGCGTCAGCATCGGCGCCGCGCAAGCGGGCGCGGACGCTACCCAAGTCAAACGCCGCCCAGGTGATGCTCGGGCCGAGCGCCCAGGCGTTGGCCGCCGAAGAACCGATCTGCGAACCACGCCCGGCGGTCCAGCCGAGGAAGCCGCTGAGGCTGACGCGGGGGAACAGATCGGCTTTGGCCACGCCGATACGCGCGGTGGCCGAAGCCAGTTGCCGCTCGGCGCTGAGGATGTCCGGACGACGTTGCAGCAGTTCACCCGGATCACCGATCGGCAGTGCCTTGGCGATGGCCGGCAGATCTTTCGGGCTCAGGTCGACGGTCAGCTTGTCCGGTCGTTCGCCGAGCAGGGTGGCGATACGGTTTTTCTGCCGAACCTGTTCCGCCTGCAACTGCGGCACGGTGGCTTCGACGTTGGCCAGACGCGCATCGGCGCGCTCGACATCAAGCTGATCACCGACACCGGCGTCACGCAGGCTGATGGTGATCTTGCGCGACTCCTGCTGGTTGTTCAGGTTGGCCACGGCGATTTTTTCCCGCAGCTGGGCGCCGCGCAGTTGACCGTAGGCGTCGACCAGTTCGGCAATCATGGTGACTTGCAACTGGTACAAATCGGCTTCGGCGGCCTGCTGGTCGGCATCACTGGCTTCCAGATTGCGCTGGATGCGGCCGAACAGATCGAGCTCCCAGGCCATGTCCAGACCGAGGTCATAACGTTCGCTATTGACCCGGTCGGTGGTCTGGCCGGGAATCTGGCCCTTGCCCAGGTCACTGCTGGCGCGGCTGGTGATGGTCGGCATCGCGTCATTGCTGGCGTCGTCGCGGATTGCCCGGGCGGCTTTCCAGCGGGCGAACGCCACGCGCAGTTCACGGTTGCCTTGCAGCGACTGGCTCACCAACTGGTTCAGGGTCGGATCATCGAATTGCTGCCACCAGATGCCTTCGAATTTCGAGCGGTCGAAGTTCTTTTGTCCGGCGGCGCCGTCGGTGGCGGTCGTGATGTTGGCCGCCTCCGTGGCCGGGGTCTTGTAGTCGGGGCCGACGGCGCAGGCGCTGAGGGCCAGCACCAGCAGACTCGGCAGGAAGACTTTCAGACTCATTGTTGCGCCTCCAATTGCAGGGCTTTGGCTGCTTTGCGCTGCTCGCCGCGTTCGACAAAGTTACGGATCAGTACGTAGAACACTGGCGTCAGCAGCAGACCGAAGAAGGTCACCCCGAGCATCCCGGAGAACACCGCCACACCCATTGCGTGACGCATTTCGGCACCGGCACCGCTGGAGAACACCAGTGGCACCACACCCATGATGAACGCGAAGGAGGTCATCAGGATCGGCCGCAGACGCAGGCGGCAGGCTTCCAGCACCGCTGCGAGCGGGTCGAGGCCTTCTTCCTGTTTATCCTTGGCGAACTCGACGATGAGAATCGCGTTTTTACAGGCAAGTCCCACCAGTACGATCAAGCCGATCTGGGTGAAGATGTTGTTGTCACCGCCGGAGATGATCACACCGGTAATGGCCGACAGCAGGGTCATCGGTACGATCAGGATCACCGCCAGTGGCAGGCTCCAGCTTTCGTATTGTGCGGCGAGCACCAGGAACGCCAGCAGTACGCAGAGCGGGAACACGAACAGCGCGGTGTTGCCGGACAGAATCTGCTGGTAGGTCAGGTCGGTCCACTCGTAGGTCATGCCGTTCGGAAGTTCTTCCTTGAGCAGTTTCTCGATGGCTTTTTCCGCCTGGCCGGAGCTATAGCCCGGGGCTGCGGCACCGTTGATTTCAGCGGTGATGAAGCCGTTGTAGTGCATCACGCGATCCGGTCCCGAGGTGTCGCTGACCTTGATGAAGGTCGCCAGCGGGATCATCTCGCCTTTGTTGTTGCGTACTTTCAGCTGACCGATCTGATCGGATTCAAGACGGAACTGCTGTTCGGCCTGAACGTTGACCTGATAGGTGCGCCCGAAGCGGTTGAAGTCGTTGGCATACAGCGAACCCAGGTAGATCTGCAGGGTGTCGAAGATGTCGCTGACGGCCACGCCGTGGGTCTTGGCTTTTTCACGGTCGATGGCGGCATCGACCTGTGGCACGTTCACCGTGTAGCTGGTGAACAGGCCGGCCAGTTCCGGCACGTTGTGGCTCTTGTTGATGATGTTCATGGTTTCTTTGTACAGCTCGTCGTAGCCGAGGTTGCCCCGGTCTTCGATCTGCAGGCGGAAACCGCCAATGGTGCCCAGGCCTTGTACCGGCGGTGGCGGGAAGATCGCCATGTACGCTTCCTGAATGTTCGCGTACTGGCCGTTCAAGGCGCCGGCAATCGCACCGGCGGACATGCTCGGGTCTTTACGCTCGTCGAACGGTTTCAGGGTCACGAAGACGATGCCGGCGTTCGGGCTGTTGGTGAAGCCGTTGATCGACAGGCCCGGGAACGCTACGGCGCTTTCCACGCCCGGCTGTTTCAGCGCGAGGTCGGACATGCGCTTGATCACGTCTTCGGTGCGATCCAGGCTCGCGGCATCCGGCAATTGCGCGAAGGCCACCAGGTATTGCTTGTCCTGGCCGGGTACGAAACCGGTCGGCGTGCTGGAGAAACCGAAGAAGGTCAGCACCATCAGGCCTGCATACACCAGCAGGGCGATGCCGCTGCTACGGATAACCCGGCGCACGGTGCCGACGTAGCCATGACTGGCACGGTCGAAGAAACGGTTGAACGGACGGAACAGCCAGCCACCGAAGATTCTGTCGAGCACTTTCGAGAAGCGGTCTTTCGGCGCGTCGTGACTCTTCAGCAGCACAGCAGCCAGCGCTGGCGACAGGGTCAGCGAGTTGAACGCCGAGATCACTGTCGAGATAGCGATAGTCAGTGCGAACTGTTTGTAGAACTGCCCGGTGAGGCCGGAAATGAACGCCGCTGGAATGAACACCGCACACAGCACCAGTGCGGTGGCCACGATCGGCCCGGTCACCTCCCGCATGGCGCGCTTGGTCGCTTCGACCGGCGTCAATCCGAGTTCGATGTTCCGTTCGACGTTTTCCACCACGACGATGGCGTCATCCACCACGATACCGATGGCCAGTACCAGGCCAAACAGCGACAGGGCGTTGAGCGAGAAACCGAACAGGTGCATGACCGCAAACGTACCGATCAACGATACCGGCACCGCCACCAACGGGATGATCGAGGCGCGCCAGGTCTGCAGGAACAGAATCACCACCAGCACCACGAGTATCAGCGCTTCGAACAGGGTGTGCACGACCGCCTCGATCGAGCCACGAACGAAGATCGTCGGGTCATACACGATGCTGTAGTCCATGCCCTGCGGGAAGCCTTTCTTCAGCTCTTCCATCTTGCCGCGCACTTCGTTGGAAATGTCGATGGCGTTGGAACCGGGACGCTGGAAGATCGGGATCGCCACCGCCGGCTGATTGTTCAGCAGCGAGCGCAAGGCGTATTGGCTGGAGCCCAGTTCAATGCGCGCGATGTCCTTCAGGCGAGTGATCTCACCGTCGTCGCCAGCGCGAATGACGATATTCTCGAACTCTTCTTCGGAAACCAGACGGCCTTGAGTGTTGACCGACAGCTGGAAGCTTTGCGCGGTCGGGGCAGGGGGCGCGCCCAGTTGACCGGCGGCGACCTGACGGTTCTGCTCGCGAATCGCGGTCACCACATCGGTGGCGGTCAGATTGCGTGAAGCGGTCTTGTTCGGGTCAAGCCAGACGCGCAGCGAGTAGTCGCCCATACCGAACAACTGCACGTCACCGACACCACCGAGGCGAGCGAGCTCATCCTTGATGTTGAGGATCGCGTAGTTGGACAGGTACAGCATGTCGTAGCGCTTGTCCGGTGAGGTCAAGTGCACAACCATGGTCAGGTCGGGCGAAGCCTTGTCGACGGTGATACCGATGCGCGTCACTTCCTCGGGAAGCTTCGGCTCGGTCCGGGTCACCCGGTTCTGCACCTGCACCTGCGCGTTGTCCAGGTCAGTGCCCAGGGCGAAGGTGATGGTCAGGGTGATCTTGCCGTCAGCGGTCGACTGCGAGGACATGTACAGCATGTTCTCGACGCCAGTGATGGCCTGCTCCAGCGGAGCGGCCACGGTTTCACCGATGACTTTGGGGTTGGCCCCCGGGAAGTTGGCGCGCACGACCACGGTCGGCGGCACGACTTCCGGGTATTCGCTGATCGGCAACTGGAACAGCGAGATCGCACCGGCGATCAGGATCAACAGCGACAGCACCGCTGCGAAGATCGGCCGGGAAATGAAGAATTGGGAAAAATTCATCGGAGTTGTCGTCCCTTAACCGCGTGGGGTCGTAGCAGCGAGCTTCGCAGCCGAACCCGATGCGCCCTTGGCAGGGGCAACTTTGGGCAGGTTGCTGGCTTCCAGCGCTTGACGTTGTTGAGCGAGGGCGGCGAGGGTCTGCTCGCTGGCCATCGGAATCACCTCAGGGGTGACCGGTGAGCCAGGACGAACCCGTTGCAGACCCTTGACGATGATGGTGTCGTCCTTGTTCAGACCGTTGCGGACGATGCGCAGGCCTTCGATTTTCGGACCGAGTTCGACGGCGCGGTAGGCAGTCTTGTTGTCGCCATCCATCACCAGCACGAACTTCTTGCCCAGGTCAGTGCCCACGGCTTCGTCATTGATCAGCATGGCGTTGTAGGTGCCGCTGCCAACCAGCTTCAAGCGAGCGTAGAGGCCAGGGGTGTAGGTGCCGTCAGCGTTGTCGAAGACTGCGCGACCACGGATGGTGCCGGTTTTCGGATTGACCTGGTTGTCGACGAAGTTCATCTGGCCGAGGTGCGGGTTGCCGTCTTCGTTGGACAGGCCCATGTACACCGGCGTGGTTGCGCCGCGCTGGCCGTTGCGGGCCAGTTGGGTGTATTTGAGGAACACGCGTTCGTCGGCGTCGAAGTAGGCGTAGACCTTGTCGGTGGAGACGACGCTGGTGAGCGCGGTGGTGTCGGCGGTCACCAGGTTGCCGGCAGTGATTTCGGCGCGGCTGACGCGGCCGCTGATCGGTGCGGTCACGCGGGTGAAGCTCAGATTCAGTTTGGCCAGGTCCAGTTGTGCCTGCAGGGCACCAACGGCGGCGCGGGCTTCTTGGGCAGCGCTGGTGCGCGAGTCGGCCAGTTCAGCGGAAATGGCGTTGCTGGTACGCAGGCGTTCGCCGCGAGCGGCTTCGTTTTCGCTGCGAGTGGCGGTGGCGCGGGCTTGAGCAACCAGAGCTTCGAGGCGGCGTACCTCAGCCTGGAACGGACGCGGGTCGATCTGGAACAGCAGGTCGCCTTTCTTGACCAGCGCGCCTTCGGTGAATGCGACCTGATCGATCTGGCCCGAAACCCGTGGGCGGATTTCAACGGTTTCCGGCGCCTCGAGACGCCCGGTAAATTCGTCCCACTCGTTGACCGGTTGTTCCAGCACCTTGGCCACACTGACTTTGGCAGCGGGCGGGGCGCCGGCAGTCTCCGGAGTTTTGCCGCAGGCGCTCATTACCAGTACGGCCAGCATGGCCAACGGGAAGCGCAAATGTTTGAGTGATTGTTCCATGGATGCAATCCGCCGAAGTATTGAAGATGGGCGGATGATGCTCGGCGCGGGTGTGATGGCACGAATCGAATGAAGCAAAGGTAACTATCATTCGGAATGATATAAGAGCCGAGGCAGCCCTCTAGCATGCACCTTTCGTTAGGGGGCTAACAATGTGTTTTCTCGCAAATCTGTCTTGCGTGACGAGCAATGATCGAGCAAGGCCTTTGTGAGAAGGGAGCCATATATAAAGAAACGGCCATGAAGGCCGTTTCGATCCGCGATGGCGGCTATTGATTAGTTGAAGCCTTTGCGGTTGGCACCGAAGCGATTGGGACCAGGCTGGCTGTCTTGCGCCAGAAACACGATGTTGACGATGGGCAGCAGAATCCACCAGCCGCTGCGGTCAGTGTCGTGCATGCGTCGTACACCAACGGCGAGGCTTGGCAACAGCATTGCCAGGTTGTACAGGCTCTGCAAGGCGCCACCGGTCTTGAGCATGGCGTCAAAAACGCTCATGACAATAGCGATGCCCATGTTGATCAGAAAAAACATCCAGTATTCACGGCGCGTGGCGCGTCCGGTAAACACGGCATATTTCTTCAGTGCCTCCACGTATGGGTTGCCGCTCGCCATGACGGGGCCACTGGCAATGGAATGCAGTGGCGCTTGAGGTGCGCCGCATTGGGGGCATGCCAATGCCAGAGTACTTATTTCCTTGGCGCAACCACGGCAGAAAACCAGGCTCATGTTTTTTTCCCTAAAAAATGGTCAGTCGAAAGACGGGACAGATACATCCCGGTGTTTTCGTTGGTGCAGATGTCGTCGCCAACGAGAGCAGAGACTGAATGCCCGACTCTCCATTGGCGGGGCGGCGGTAATCTAATCGTTACCATAAGGTTTGTCATCGGCTCTCGGCTTACGATTTGTGGGTCTGCGGCTAAACCCAAACCCGATCGTCACCAAATCCACTTGGGGCCAGAGGCATGCGAACGCATTTCGCTCTAACATGAGCTGATATTCATGCCGTCAGCTTCTGCCATCCCCGGGACTCTCATATATGCGCAACCTGCCCCCGACCGCGACCCTGCGGGCTTTCGAAGTGGCCACCCGGCACCCGACGTTCACGGCTGCCGCTCAAGAACTGCACGTAACCCAAAGCGCCGTCAGTCATCAGCTCCGGCACCTTGAAGAACTTTGGGGCTTGCAATTGTTCGAGCGCGGCAAGGCGTTACGCCTTACAACAGCGGGGGCGACGCTGGCGCCGATCGTGCGCGAGTTTTTCATGAGCCTTGAAGCAACGCTGGAGGATCTGCGCGAGCAAAAGGACAGGGTTCGCCTGTCGGTCAGCACCACTTATTCGTTTGCCTTGAAGTGGCTGCTGCCACGCTTGCCGAATCTGTCGCGCCTGCACCCGGAGCTGTTGGTGTCGCTAGATACCACGGACACGATCATCCATTTCGCCAGCGGCGAAGCCGATGTCGCCATTCGCTTGGGCAAAGGCAATTATCCCGGTCTGTATTCGGAGTTTCTGTTCGGTGAGCAGGTGTTTCCCGTGGCCAGTCCCGAACTGCTGCAGCGCGTCGGCAGGCCGGGCAGTCCCGCCGATTTGCTGCAGATGCCATTGCTGATTCGCGACGGCGCCGAGTTGGCGCCGAAATGGGAGGTGTGGTTTGAATCCGTCGGGCTGGCATTTTCGCCGCTGCGCGAAAGCGTAAGGTTTGGCGACACCAACATGACTGTCGAAGCTGCATTGCTCGGCCAGGGTGTGGCGCTGGTGCGCAGCGGCCATGTCGAAAATGAAATCGGCGACGGCCGCTTGGTAAGGCTGTTCGATGTGCCGTTCACATCGCCGCTTGCCTATTATTTCGTCTGTCCCAAAGGCATCGAAGCCCAGCCGCATATCCTCAAATTTCGCGAGTGGTTGCTCAGTGAGGCGTTGAAAGTGCAGGGCGCGCAGCACTGAGTCATGAGGTATTGCTCATGACTGGATGAAGAGACTTCTCTGTAATGTGGGCTGCAGCGATGACTAAAATGCGGCATGCCAATCCATCTCGTACTCCTCGTTCTGTTCGCCGCGCTCCTGCACGCCAGCTGGAACGCGCTGCTGCGCGGCGGTGCCGATCGGCTCTGGTCGATGACAATAATGTGCGTGGCCATCGCCATCGTCTGCCTCATTGCCACCTTTTTTATGGCCGCGCCTGCACCTGAGAGCTGGGGGTATGCGCTGCTCTCGGCACTGCTGCATGTCGGCTACAACCTGTTCCTGGTGCGCAGCTATCGGGTCGGCGATCTAGGGCAGATATATCCGATTTCCCGCGGCTCGTCACCGGCGCTGATCACCCTCGGCGCCGCGCTGTTTGCCGGCGAAACCATTACTCCCGCTGAGCTGCTCGGCATCGGTCTGGTATCCGGCGGAATCATTTCCCTGGCCTTTCGCGGGCGCAGCCTGTCGGTGCCGAGCCTGCCGTATGCGCTGGGCACCGGTTGTTTCATCGCCGCCTACAGCGTCGTCGATGGCATTGGCGCCAGGCTTTCCGGTGCGCCGCTCGCGTACACGGTGTGGATGAGCGCCCTGTGGGGCGTGCTGATGCCGCTGGTGTATATCGGCCTGCGCGACGTCCGCAGTCTATTTTCCGTACGGCCCGGAATGCTGACCGCTGTGGTCGGCGGACTGGTCTCGTTGCTGGCCTACGCAATCGTTATCTACGCCATGAACGAAGCGCCACTGGGCGCGGTGTCGGCCTTGCGCGAAACCAGCGTGTTGTTTGCCGCATTGCTCGGCTATTTGTTCCTCGGTGAAAAGCTCACCGTCCGCAGGATGCTGGCGTGCGTGGTCATCGCCAGCGGCGCCATCATCATCGGCTGACACAGCCCAACTGCTCAGGAGAACGTCGCATGGATAACGTTTCGCAGGCCCCGCTGATTCTGATCACCGGCGGCAGTCGCGGAGTCGGCGCCGCCACCGCCAGACTCGCCGCCGCGCGAGGCTACGACGTCGCCATCAGCTACGTCGCCAACGAGTCTGCCGCGCTGGCGGTGGTGGCGGATATCGAAGCATTGGGGCGCAAAGGCCTCGCGGTGCGTGCTGACAGTGCTGATCCAGGGCAGGTTGCTGAACTGTTCTCGGCTATCGATCGTTCATTCGGGCGTATCGACGTGCTGGTCAATAACGCTGGCATTCTGGCAAAACAGTCACGCATGGAGGACCTGAGCTTCGAACGCATGCAGCGCATCTTTGCGGTCAATGCTCTGGGGCCGATACTGTGCGCGCAGCAGGCGGTGAAGCGAATGGCTTACCGGCACGGCGGCACAGGTGGGGCAGTGATCAACGTTTCTTCTGCCTCGGCGCGCCTGGGCAGCCCCAATGAATACGTCGACTACGCAGCATCGAAAGGCGCGCTGGAAACCTTCACCATCGGCTTTGCAAAGGAAGTCGCGCGCGAGGGGATTCGGGTCAACTGCATTCGCCCGGGGCACATTTATACCGACATGCACGCCAGCGGCGGCGAACCGGGGCGGGTGGATCGGGTGAAGGATTCGATCCCGATGGGGCGGGGCGGTCAGCCGGAAGAGGTGGCGCGGGCCATCTTGTGGCTGGCCAGCGCGGAGGCATCGTTTGTCACCGGGACATTTCTGGATGTGACGGGTGGCAAGTAGGTCCGATTACAGGCTATCCGGATCCCCAAAAAACATCTGAATCCGCGACCTCAACCACCGCTCTCCCGGGTCGTTATCCTGCGACCCACGCCAAGCCATGTGCAGTTCAAACGTACGCGTCGGCAGTGGCGGATCTTCAGCACGAAGCCCACCAGCCGCCGTCAGTGCCTCAGCCGTGTAATCCGGCACGGTCGCGACGATATCGGTGCCCGCCAGCAGCGTGCCCAGTCCGTTGAACTGTGGCACCGCCAGCACCACGTGCCGTTTGCGTCCGAGTTTTTCCAGTTCTTCATCGACAAAACCACTGAGGTCGCCAGCGAACGACACCAGTGCGTGCGGTCGGGCGCAATAGTCGTCGAGGCTCAACGGCCCCGGCACGGTGTCGGCGCGCAGCAGCTTCGGTGCGCTGCGGCGCAGGACCTTGCGCTTGGCGTTGGCGGGCAGGTCGGTGGTGTAGCTGACGCCGATCGAAATCTCGCCGGAGGCCAGCAGGCCCGGCATCAAGATGTAGTTGACCCGCCGCACGACGAGGACGATGCCCGGTGCTTCGGCGCGCAGGCGCTTGAGCAGCATGGGCAGCAGGGCGAATTCGACGTCGTCGGATAATCCAATGCGGAACACCGACGTGCTGGTCGCCGGATCGAAATCGGCGGCGCGACTGACGGCAGTCGAGATCGAATCAAGGGCGGGCGAGAGCAGGGCGAAGATTTCCACCGCGCGGGCGGACGGCTCCATGCTGCGGCCGGTGCGGACAAACAAGGGATCGTCAAACAGGCTGCGCAGACGCGACAAGGCCGCACTGATAGCCGGTTGGCCGAGGAACAATTTTTCCGCGGCCCGAGTCACACTGCGTTCGTGCATCAATGTTTCGAACACGATCAGCAGGTTCAGGTCGACACGACGCAGGTCATTACGATTCATCTGGAGTCCTGGCAGAGTCATCAAACTTGACGAGGGCGACCATATGAGAACAATGGCCGGCATGAATCTTACGGGGAAAGGCTGGTACTCTGCACCGGAAAATTCAGCTTTACTGCGACGGTGGCAGGCCTTTTTTCATGGATTTTGCCAATGCCGCCCTTGATGCGGAATCAATGACAGGCATGTCGACTATTAATAGCCACTGATGGTCTTGGGTCGAAAGCCCAGATAGAGTTCATGGCATTAGAGGTTACTTTGACGAGGTTTGCGATGTCCCGCACGATCCGTTTTCACAAGTTTGGTCCGGCCGAGGTGCTCAAATGCGAAGAGCATGCGGCTGCTCAGCCAGGTCCTGGCGAAGTGCAGGTGCGTGTCGAGGCAATCGGCATCAGTTGGTACGACACTCTGTGGCGCCAGAATCTGGCGTCGTCTCAGGCACGTCTGCCTTCGGGCCTCGGTCATGAAATGGCTGGCGTGGTCACTGCGGTGGGCGCTGATGTCGACGACCTGTCCGTCGGCGACAAAGTGGCCAGTTTTCCAGCGGAAAGCCCGAACGACTATCCGGTTTACGGCGAGTCGATCGTTCTGCCGCGCACCGCGCTGACCCGTTATCCCGATGTGCTCAGCCCGATCGAAGCGAGCGTGCACTACACGCCGCTGCTGATTGCCTACTTCGCTTATGCCGATCTGGCGCGGGTCAAACCGGGTCAATTTGCGCTGGTGACTGACGCCAGCCACTGCGCCGGCCCGTCGTTTGTGCAATTGGGCAAAGCGCTGGGTGTGCGAGTGATCGCCGCGACCAAATCGGCGGAGGAGCGTGAGTACCTGCTGTCCCTCGGTGCGGAGAAGGTCATCGTCACCGAAGAGGAAGATCTGTTGATGCGCATCAACAAGATCACCGACAACCGCGGCGTCGATGTGGTGTTCGATGGTCTTGGCGGCCCGCAAATGTCGTTGCTTGGCGATGTGCTGGCGCCACGCGGCAGTCTGGTGCTGTACGGCTTGCAAGGTGGTAACCAGACCCCGTTCCCGGCGTGTGCGGCGTTTCAGAAGAACATCCAGTTCTTCGTGCATTGCATCGGCAACTTCACCGGCAAGCCGGAGCTGGGCATTGTCCAGGACCACGTCGCTCTGCAGCGTGCTTTGCGTGACATCAACCAGTTGACCGCTGACCGCGTGCTCCTGCCGCTCAAGACTCGTGTATTCGCGTTCAACGAGTTCGTCGAAGCGCATCGCTACATGGACGAATGCCCATGCCGCGAGCGAGTGGCCCTGCAAGTGGAAACCGCGTAAATCCGCTCATCAGAGTCCGTGGCCGCCACGGACTCTTTTCTGTTTAGATCCTCCGCTGTCAGTAAACCCTTCCCGATATCGAAGCATCAACCCTTCAGCAACTGAACTGGTTTTTGCCTTCGATCTGTATCTTCTAATCACACTATAAGCACTGATAATTGAATGATTACTTTCATCTCAAGGAATGAGCTATGGCTGTGCATTCAATTTGTCCAAGGCAATATCAAATGGCTGGCTCGGCTGGCTTCGCCAATTTCTGTTTAATTGCTGTAGGGCGTTTCGGAAGTTGCTTCTCCTTTTCTTGTAATGATTTGTCGTGGGACGTTGTGGGAAGTTTCCTCAGATCATTTTCGAATTGCGAAAGCCCAATGAATACGGGTGGTTGAACGTGACGCTTGGCATCTGGATGGCTTTATTCAGGTGAAGTGTTTCAAATAACTACAACTTTGTAAGTGTTAGCATTTCAGCGTCTATTACTTATTGATCCAATTGCCGCGCGCCCATTGTCATGTCTGCGCGGCATGAAACTTTTGATACCGGGTAAATACCGATGAGCACGATCCATGATCAGGCAATGAACTATGTCTATCAGCAAGTATTGCAGCGTCTGCTGAGTTTCTTTTCCCGAGCCGAGCGCACGGCATTGCAGTTGTTGATACAGCGCCTGGTGGTGGCCGCAGGCGGCATGGAAAACATTGGGCAATTCAAGGTGCTGGTGCCTCAGTCCGGCCTGCGTGACGGCTGTTACACCCTGGCCTTGCTCCGGGCTGCGCAGTTGACCATTGCCGGACGTGCTCCGGCGACCTTCCAGTTGCGCGTGGCTTCCCTGCGCTGGAGTGGCGACAGCCCGCTCGCCCTGCAAAACCTGCATCGCAGCTACAGCGCGCTATTCCTTTATGACGATCCACGGGTCGAGGTGCTGATGGTGGATAACCGCGAAGTGCTGCCGTTCGACCATCGCACGCCTGTGAGCAACGAAGGGCGTGAGGCCAGCCGCGTCAATCTGCTGCTGGTCGGGCACTGTCGCACTTGGCTGGAAACGCCTGAATTATGGGATGACGCCTACCTGGCGACGGCCGAGTACTACAGCCAGATCGCCCGCTGGAACAATGGTGTCGACGCCATGATCAGCACTGAAACCAAAGGCAGTCAGCAGCATTTCCTCGAAGGCCTGAACCGTGCAATGCAGCGAGTGGCAATAGCCGGTCCAGAACTGGTCAATGCCGGATTCGAAGCACTTTTTCCGCTGCTCGACGGGCTCGGTGATGATTTTTACCGCGAGCTGCGCGCAGATGACGACCGGATAGCGTGGCGCCCGGAAGGTGAGTTCGAAGCCTGTCGGCGCACCAGTTTTATCGACATCAACGACATGATGGTCGGCAAAATCGAGGATCGTTGGCCGCTGCTGGGCGAATTTCTCGGTTATGAGCCTGACGACCTGGCACTGTACCAGGGCGAAGCGGTATTCGCTGACCCTCTGATCTCGGCGCACGTGCGAGGTTTGTACGCACGCTTCATCGAGGGGCGCGCCTATGAGGCGGGCATCGACGATTACGTCCGGCACACGCTGGCCGACATGCGGCGAAAGCAGGTTGCCGAAACCGTCTGCGAGCACTTGCTGGCCAGCTACGACAACGCCGGCGGGCCAGAACAACTGCGGATGCTTGCCGAGGATTACCTCACCAATGGTTTCGGATTGAGCGAAACGCAGCTGGTGTGCCTGCTGTTTGCGCCGTTCATCGACAACGGCAAAGGTCTCGAACGCTTCCTGCGCAACTGTCATCCCGGCATGCTGGTCGCCATGCCTGACCTGCACCGCGCCATGCAAGGCTTGCACGCGCCGGAGCAGGTTTTGAAGTGGATAACGGAAGTGAGCGGGTTGCCGGTCAGATTGGTGATCCGCCTCTATGCAACAGGCCCTGTGCAGATTCATGCGCCCAGGCAATTAGCCTCGGAGAACGCGTCTGAGGATCAGGCGGGTTCGGCCTCGTCATTCGAGCGGTCGACGGAACGCTGACGGTGAGCCGGAGCCTGGGTTGTGAACCGATATCTACGGAAATGAGGGTGTGAAAAGCGCGCGGGACAACGACTTTGTTTATCAGGCAGTTTATCGATATCTGACCACGCTGATTGATGACGCCGGAGGTGGTGCGGCGGTACGCATGCCTTCCTTGCGACAACTGGCGGATCGACTGAATGTCTCCATTTCAACGGTGCAGTACGCCTATTCGCTTCTGGAGAAGGAAGGTCGAGTCTATTCGATAGCCAAGTCAGGGTATTACGCGCAAGCGCTGTTCAGCATGGATGCGCCCGGCAACGGCAATGATCTGCTGGAGACCGTGTACGTCAACGCCAGACGTCCCGGAATGTGTGTGTTGAGCGCCGACGAACCGGCCTCGCTGCAACCGCTGGACAGTCCGTTGTTGACGTTGGAACGTGAGCTTCTGCGCCAATATCCACGTCAGCTACAGACATTCGTGCAACCTTGCGGAGAGCTGGAATTGCGGGTTGCCCTGGCAGCGCGGTACACGAGTTCGACAGAGCATTTCTGGCATGCCGATGACATCTATATCGGTGCTGATCTGCGCGGGGTCCTGGAGATTCTGATTTCGGTGCTTGAATTGCGTCAGGCCAGCGTGATTGTCGAATCACCGTGCGACTGGGTGATATTGCGTCTGCTCGAGTCGTGCGGGGTGCGCGTGATCGAATGGCCATTGCTGGCCGAAGGCGTGCTTGATCTGTCGGTACTGCAATCGCTGCTGGAGAACGAGCCAGTACGTCTGGTTCTGTTGTCCTCAGTGTTGAGCATGCCCCACGGCAAGGGTTTCACCCATGAGCGTCAGCAGGCCGCTGCGCAGTTGCTCAATCAACATGGCGTCTGGGTACTGGAAAACGACTGCTACAGCGAGCTTGACGAGCGCAATGATTCACAGCGTTTGCGCAGTTGGCTTGATCCTGAGCGTCTGCTGGTGTTTTCCACTTTCGAGAAATTCGTCGGCGCTGAAGCGCCATTCGGCTTTGTCCTGTCGCGTCATTGGCGTGAGGCGCTGCAACGCCATTTTCTGCTGCGCGCATTTCGCTTGTCGCCGATCCGCCAAAAGGCGATTGCCCGGTTGTTGAATGGCGGGCGGCTTGATCAGCACTTATCTGTGCTGCGGCGAATGCTGGGTGAGCGGCGAGCCATGTTGATCCAGGTTCTGCACGAACGTTTGGGCGATACGCTGCAGATAGTCGAGCCGCAGGGCGGGGCGACGGTGTGGGTGCGTTCGTTACGGCCGGTCGACATGGCGAATGTGTTCCGTCGCCTGCTCAAGCAACAGATCATCGTGGCCCCCGGCGAGCTGTTCAGCCTGCAAGGTCTGCATGCGGATCATCTGCGGATAAGCGCGTTGCACCACGGCGAGCGGGATCTGCCGAGTGTCATCGGCTTGCTCGGCGATGCCTTGCGCCTGTCACCCGGTCAATAACGTTAAAAAACATCGGGCGAGTTTCGGATACATCCCGTCGCACAGTGGTCAAACTGCCAGTAAACTGCGCTGCATTTCCTGAACCACTCCGATTTCAGAGGTTTTTGCATGACACTCAGTCCTTTTGCGGGCAAACCGGCACCGGCAGAACTGTTGGTCGATATCCCGCGACTGGTTACGGCCTATTACACCGGCCAGCCTGATGCATCGATTTCTACCCAGCGAGTGGCGTTCGGCACGTCCGGCCACCGCGGCAGTTCGTTCGATTTGAGTTTCAACGAATGGCATGTTCTGGCCATCAGCCAGGCGATCTGCCTGTATCGCGAAGCCCAGGGCATCACCGGCCCGCTGTTCGTCGGCATCGACACCCATGCATTGTCGACCCCGGCCGGCGCCAGCGCACTGGAAGTCCTCGCCGCCAACGGCGTCACCGTGATGATCGCCGAAGGCGATGAGTACACGCCGACCCCGGCAGTTTCCCACGCCATTCTCTGCTACAACCGCGGCCGTACCTCCGGCCTGGCAGACGGTATCGTCATCACGCCGTCGCACAACCCGCCACAAAGCGGTGGCTACAAATACAACCCAACCAACGGTGGCCCGGCCGATACCCACATCACCAAGTGGATCGAAGCCAAGGCCAACGAGCTGCTGGCGAACAAACTGGCCGGGGTTAAACGCATCAGCTACGAGCAGGCGCTCAAGGCCAGCACGACCCATCGCCACGATTACTTGAACACTTATGTCGCCGACCTGATCAACGTCATCGACTTCGATGCCATCCGCGACGCCAAGCTGCGTCTGGGTGTCGATCCGCTGGGCGGAGCAGGGGTGCGCTATTGGTCGGCCATTGCCGAACACTACCGTCTCGACCTGGAAGTGGTGAATAAACAGGTCGATTCAACGTTCCGTTTCATGACCGTCGACTGGGACGGCCAAATCCGTATGGATCCGTCGTCCAGCCACGCAATGCAGGGCCTGATCGGCCTGAAAGAGCGTTTCGACGTGGCGTTTGCCTGCGACCCGGATCATGACCGCCACGGCATCGTCACGCCGTCCGGTGGTTTGCTCGCGCCGAACAACTATCTGGCGGTATCCATCGACTACCTGTTCCAGAACCGTCCGCAATGGCGCGCTGATGCCGCCGTGGGCAAAACCGTGGTCAGCAGCGGCCTGATCGACCGCGTGGCCAAGCGCCTGGGCCGTCGTCTCTACGAAGTGCCGGTTGGTTTCAAGTGGTTCGCCGATGGCCTGTTCGATGGTTCGCTGGGTTTTGGCGGTGAAGAGAGTGCTGGCGCCTCGTTCCTGCGCAAGGATGGCGGTGTATGGAGCACCGACAAGGACGGTCTGATTCCAGCCTTGCTCGCCGCTGAAATGACGGCGCGCACCGGGCGCGATCCAAGTCAGGCCTACCGCGCGCTGACCGACGAACTGGGCGAGCCGTTCTCGGTACGTGTCGACGCCAAAGCCAACCCGGAGCAGAAGGCGCTGCTGAGCAAGCTGGCGCCGGAACAGGTCACCTCGACCGAACTGGCGGGCGAAAAGATCCAGAGCATCCTCAGCCATGCACCGGGCAACGATCAGGCCATTGGTGGTCTGAAAGTCATGACCGAGAACGGTTGGTTCGCCGCGCGTCCGTCGGGCACTGAGGACATCTACAAGATCTACGCCGAAAGCTTCCTCGGCGACGACCACCTCAAGCAACTGGTGGCCGAAGCGCAAACGTTGGTGGATGGCGCTATTTCCACCAAGTGATGCGCACATGAAAAAGGGCAACCGTACTGGTTGCCCTTTTTTATTGCCTGCAGATCAAGCCAGGTCGACCAGTACGATCTCGCTGTCTTCGATCGCCGTGACCGTCAGCACTTGCTCATGGGCCACCGCAACGCCATCGCGCGCTTGGGCACGCAAGCCATTGACCTCGATCACGCCAGTGGCCGGAACCAGATAGGCGCGACGCCCTTCGTCGAGCCGGTATTCGGCTGTTTCACCAGCCTTGATGTTCGCCGCCACCAGACGAGCATTGGCGCGAATGTGCAGGCTCTGGTCGTCGCCGTCCTTGCCGCTGGCCAATGTCACAAAACCCTCGCGCTCGCCTTTGGGAAACGGCTTGGCACCCCAGGACGGCGGCGCACCGGTTTCGGTCGGCAGAATCCAGATCTGGAAGATCTTGGTTTCCTTGTCCTCCAGGTTGTACTCGCTGTGAGCGATGCCGGTGCCGGCGCTCATCACTTGTACGTCGCCGGCTTCGGTGCGGCCCTTGTTGCCCAGATTGTCCTGATGCGTGATGGCACCTTCTCGGACGTAAGTGATGATTTCCATGTCGCGGTGCGGATGCTGCGGGAAACCGGTACCTGCGGCAATGATGTCGTCGTTCCACACGCGCAAGTTGCCCCAGCTCATCCGCTGCGGATCGTAGTATTCGGCAAAGGAAAAGTGGTGATGCGCGTCCAGCCAGCCATGATGGGCGCCGCCCAGCGAGCTGAAGGGTCTGAGTTCAAGCATGATCGTCTCCTAATAAGGGTCGTCAGGGGGCGGTCCCCGTGGTTGATGACGACGATCATCTATCAGGCAATCATCGATAAAAAGCGCAAAAACTGCCGCATCATGATCAGGTTATTTGATGGGAATGCGCCTCGAAATCGTCTCATCCGACTTTCAATTCGTCGCCTAAACCGATGACCTGTAAGCATTTCGCTAGAACTGGACGGCAAATCCAGACACCATAGCCGCCACAGCCTCACACCCTGGAGTCCGTCAGCGTGGCGCAACACATTCCCGATCTTCCCCCTGAACTTCGTCCACTGGCCGAGATGCCCTGGTTCAAGCGTCTGGCCGCGCGATTCTTTGGTCACGGGTTGACCAAGCTGCGCGCCCAGCACCGGGCGTCGTGGCTGCACGGGCAAGCCGACGGATTTCGCAGTGGCCACACCGCTGGCGTCGAATACGGTTTCAAGGAGGGCAAGCTTGAGGGTTTGGAGGAAGGCCGCCAGGTGCTGCTGATTCGCGACAGCCGCAACACCGAGCATCGGCCGCCCAGCGTCGATAACAACCTGTTCGATGACTGGCGCCTGCCGCTGACGGCGGAACTGAAGAAGCGCATCAAGGCTGACGTTGCCCGTTTGCTTCCGGCCCACGCCCAGCCCAGCGCCGCACAGTGGAAGATGATCTTCAGCGATACGCCGTCCACCTCGGTGGTGGCCGGTGCCGGCGCCGGCAAATCGACCACGCTGGTGCTGCGCATTCTGTTGCTCAGCCATTATCTGGGTTTTGAGCTGGATTCGATGACCGTGGTGACCTTCACCCGCGAATCGCGCAAGGACTTCATCAACAAACTGATCGAAATCTTCACGCTGTGGGGGCAGCCGCTGAACCTCAAGCAGGCCCGCGAGCTGGTCAGAACCTTCCACTCACGCATCCTGCCGATGGTGCGCAGCCTGCCGGGTTTCGAGCGTTTGCAGGCCTTCGAGAACCTCAGCGATCGCCCGCAAAGCGGCGCGGAGGAGGTCGACAGCAATCCGTTTGACCTGCGCATCAATGACGCGCAGCGCCAGCAACTTAATGCTTGTTATCACCGCCTGTTCAACGACGATGAGCGTTTCCGCCAGTTGATCCAGCCGCTGTCCCGTGCCGGATTACAGTTGAAGGAACTGGAGCGCGATCATCCTGATGTGCAGAAACGCATGGCGGTCACCGAACTGGCGGCCAAGCGCGATGAAGAGCTCTGCGATGTGATTGAAGATTTATGGTTTCGTGCAGGGGCGTGGCCCATTAAAGGCATCGAGCCGAATCGGCAAGCCTTCGAAATCAATGGCTCGAAGTTCCACGCTCATGGCTATATTCCCAGCCTAGATGCCTGGGTGGTGCTCGGCTTTGATCCCAGGGAAAACGCCCAGCTGACCCGACCCAACGCCAAGCTGAGTGTCCGTGCAGAGTGGGCGGTCAAGCGCACCCTGTTTCAAGCTTTCTGCCGTAAACCATTGATATGGCTGGATAGTTACGAGTCATCCAGGCGCGTTCTTGCGACGTTGGCCGGAGATGCCAGCGCCGGTCCCGGCTTTGATTACAAGGTCAAAGGCGAGCTGGCATCGGCGCCATTGCTGGATTGTTTTGTCGCCGCAGCAGGCTTTATCGAAAACCTCGGCCTGGATGTACCGGACGCGGTCAGTCGGATGAGCTTCGCCAAGGACGATCCCGATCGCTTTTTCTTTGAAGCCCTGAGCCTGTTCTGGCGCGCATTTGAAGATCATCTGCTGGATCAGAAACCGCCAGTGATGACCTACAACCGCATGTTCGCGCTGTTCAGCGAGCACTCGCCGGAAAACCTCAAGCTGCTCAGCGATGAGTTGCTGCGGCCTATGGCGCATTTGATGATCGATGAGTTCCAGGACGTATCGCCGCAGATCGTTTCGTGGATTCGCGCCAGCCTCAATGAAATCCGCAGCCGTGGCCCGGCCATGCACGTTGGGCGAGGGGCGCAGCGGTCGTCGCTGTTGTGCGTCGGCGATGACTGGCAATCGATTTACGGTTGGCGCGGCAGCTCACCGAGATACTTCATGGAGTTCAACAAGGAATTTCCTTCACCGAGCACCACAAGAGTGATGCTCAGTGACAACTATCGCAGCCATCAGCACATCATCGACGCCGCCGAACACATTGTCCGTGCAGCGCCGGCAATCGCAGGCAAGAAGGCCAAGGCCAGTGGTGAGCCCAAGCCGCTTCACCCGGTCAATGTGCTTGAGCGGGATGATGAAGCATTGGGTCAGCGCCTGGCCGAGCATTATCGGCGCGGCGATTCAATCTTGATGCTTTATCGAAAAAGCAGCGATAAGTTGTTGATAGACCAGCATATTCAGCCTGTACTTAATGTAGATTCGAGCTTGCCCTATGACGCGCGGCGGCTGAAGCAACTGACCTATCACAGCGCCAAAGGCTTGCAGGCTGACGCAGTATTTCTGCTGGGTGATTGCCAGCATCTGACCAGTTCTCCGTACAAGAATCAGGTCTATCGCATGGCGGGATTGGGCAAAAGTGGCGACAGCGAGCCGTACGACAATGCGCAAAAGGACGAAATCCTGCGCCTTGCCTACGTCGGTATCACGCGCGCCGTCAGCCATTGCTATTGGTACGTCGAGCCGCAGGAAACCCAAGCGGTAAACATGCCGAGGGCGTCGGATCGAGTCGCCAAGGGTAAGCCCTTCTTCGTCGACCATCGACGCGAAAAGGCCAGCGCCTGACCAATAAAAAGCCCGCATCGCGGCGGGCTTTTTGTTTTAAATCAGGTGGTTATGCGTAGTTCTTGAGAGATTCAGGAGGAGTGAAAGCTTCCAGCTCATCCTCGATGGCTTCGATGATGCGCTCGACGTCTGCCGCGTTCATCACCGTTGCGCAGGGAATGCCGGCAATGGCGATCATGGTTTCGCCGCTGGCACGATCAAACAGACGGGCGATCAAGCTGCCCGGCGCATCCATCGTCGCCTCGAAACCCATGGGATGAAAATGCCAGCGCATCAGCTGGCAAGCGTTTGGAAAGGTGACTTTGCTGAACCCTTTATTCATGGTGTTGCCCGCCTGCTTCATCGAGCGCTTCCTTTTGCTCATGTTAGGTGGGAAGAGCCTTCATTGGCTCAACCAGTGCTTGAGCTTTAAAAGTAGCATCCGTGTGTGAAAAAACTGTGAGTTTTTTCAGTCCGTTTAGCGATTGATTCGCATTTTTTGATGTAAGTCACTGGCTCATCGATTATCGCCAAAACGCCACCATGGATTTTTCATTGAAGCGGCAGAGGAAGTTGGGCAAGCTCGGTTCTTTTTTGCCGAGCCGCTTATGCACGCCGATGATGACGGCCCAGAACAGACCCAGGCCACGGCCGCCACGGTCATGCGCTATCACCTGAGCTGGAAACACCGTGATCTGGACAGCGTGATGGCGCTTTATCACGCCGATATCCAGTACAACGATTTCTTTCAGAACCGGGTGCTCGGTCTGGATGAGTTACGCGAATACGTGCGCGTGAGCATGCCGCGAGAATCCGACGAACTGCTCGAACATTGCGACCGAATCCGGGTGGATGGCAACACCGCATTCATTCAATACGAGGTGACCTTGCGCGGCGGCGACGGCCTGGTGTCGTTTCGTTCCAGCGAAGCGATCACGGTCAAGGACGGCTTGATCTGGCGCGTCAACGAGTATGCCTCGCTGGTGCGTACTCAAGCCGACGGCAGTTCGGCACAGAGTCAGCGTCCGGCCGTCAGTCGGCTGGGTCTGTCACCGCGGCAGCTGAGTTTCATGGCCGAAGACCTGCAGCAGTATTTCGAAAAGCAGCAGCCTTATCTGGACCCTGAGCTTGACCTGCAACGGGTGGCGAAGGAGTGCGGGTACAGCCGCAATCAGATCTCCTATCTGCTCAATCAGGTGCTCGGGCAAAGCTTTTACCGCTACGTCAATCAGGCGCGCCTGCAGCATTTGCTGCGTGCGCTGGACAGCGCTACGCCGCCGTTGCGTGTCGACGAGCTGGCGTTTGCCGCCGGCTTCAATTCGTTGTCAGCGTTTTACAAATGCTTTCGCGAATACACCGGCCAGTCGCCCAAGGCCTATGCCAAACAAATTTCTCTGCGGGCACGCGCGCAAGACATCCACTGAAGGCAGCCACTAGGATCGACGCCATCGAAAGTTTTCAGTGGCGGAGTCTTGCATGTCGGCGTGGCGCACGATCAGTTTGTGGATGGATCAGCTCGATGAGCCGCTATTGGCGCGGCCTGCGCTGGAGCGGGACCTGGACGTCGACGTGGCGATCATCGGCGCCGGTTACACCGGACTGTGGACGGCGTACTACCTGAAAAAACAGGCGCCCGGCCTGGATATCGCCATCGTCGAGGCGCAAACCGCCGGGTTCGGTGCATCCGGACGCAATGGCGGCTGGCTGATGGGTAATTTGCTGGGCGAGGATCGCTTGCTCGCAGGCTTATCGCCGCAGCAGCGCAGGGCGTCGTTCGATCTGCTGCACAGCATCCCCGATGAAGTGGAGATCGTCCTCGAACGCGAAGGCATCGACTGCGATTACCGTAAGGGCGGGGTGCTTTATTGTGCCGCGCGCTACCCAGAGCAGGAAGCCGTTCTGCGCGATTACCTGAGCAAGCTGCACGCCCAAGGCCTTACCGATAACGACTACCGCTGGCTCAGTCCCGAGCAGCTGGCCCGGCAGATCCGCGTGGCCAAGCCCTACGGCGGCATCTTCGCCCCCCATGTCGCGACCATTCACCCGGCGAAACTGGTCCGTGGTCTGGCGCGGACCGTGCAGAACATGGGCGTGAAAATCTACGAAAACAGCCCGGTTACTCACTGGCAACCCGGCAGTTTGCGGACCGCCAAGGCCAGCGTGCGCAGCCGTTGGATCGTCCCGGCGGTGGAAGGTTATTCGGTGACCTTGCCGCCACTTGGCCGTTATCAATTGCCGGTGCAAAGCCTGATTGTCGCCACCGAGCCGCTGTCCGCTGCGACCTGGGACGAAATCGGCCTCAATCGCGGCCAGGCCTTCAGTGAATTCAGCCGTCAGGTCACCTATGGCCAGCGCAGTGCCGACAATCGTCTGATCTTCGGCGCCCGTGGCGGTTATCAGTTCGCCGGCAAGCTGCGCCATGACTTCAACCTCACCCGCGATGAGGTCGAACTGCGCCGCTATCTGTTCGGCGAACTGTTCCCGCAGCTGAAAAATGTGCAGATCACCCACGCCTGGGGCGGCAACCTTGGCATGTCGCGGCATTTCAAGCCGCACATGCTCTGCGACCGCGCCAACGGCATCGCGTTGTCTGGCGGTTATGGCGGCGAGGGCGTCGGTGCCAGCAATCTCGGCGGCCGGACGCTGGCCGATCTGATTCTTGAGCGCGACAGCGCGCTGACCCAACAACCGTGGGTCCTGCCCGACGGTGGCATTCATGCGCTGCGTGCCTGGGAGCCAGAGCCATTCCGCTGGCTCGGCTACAACGCGATCATCAAAAGTTTCGTGCACGAAGACCAGACCCTGGCCAATCCCGCGACCGCGCCCTGGCGGCGCAAGCTCGCCAGCCGGGTCGCCGGGTTCATGGAAGGTTTCATGCACTGAACGCCGTTTCCCTCAATAAACAGGTCACGCCATGAGCATCACCCAATTCAAGAACACCGCCACGCTTGAGCTCGAAGAATCCAACCCGGTCGCCGTGCCCCTCGGCGAACCCGTCGCAATTGCCTCGACCACCAGTGTCGAGCGCGACGACGGTGTCGAAACCGGCGTCTGGGAATGCACCCCGGGCCGCTGGCGGCGGCAGATCACCGCGCAGGAGTTCTGCCATTTCATTTCCGGGCGCTGCACCTTCACCCCTGACGGTGGCGGCGAAACCCTGCACATACAAGGCGGCGACGCACTGATGTTGCCTGCCAACACGCTCGGGATCTGGGATATCCAGGAAACCGTGCGCAAGAGCTACGTGCTGATTTTCTGATTGTTTGATCCTTTGATTGCCTGCCAACAAAAAAAGCCCATACAGGAATCGCCCCATGATCCAGAAAACCCTCGCATTGGCGCCGCTGTTGCTGGCCGCTTCCGTCAGTCACGCGGCCGAGACGGTCAAGGTCTACAACTGGTCCGACTACATCGCCCCGGACACCACGAAGAATTTCCAGAAAGAGACGGGCATCGGCGTCACCTATGACGTCTACGACAGCAACGAAACCCTCGACGGCAAGCTGATGACCGGCAAATCCGGTTACGACGTGGTTTTTCCGTCGAACCACTTCATGGCGCGGCAGATTCAGGGTGGGGCGCTGAAGAAACTCGACAAGAGTCAGTTGCCGAACTGGAAGAATCTCAACCCGGCGCTGCTCAAGGCCTTGCAGACCAACGACGCCAACAACGAGCACGGTTTCCCTTATCTGTGGGGCAGCACCGGCATCGGCTACAACATCGCCAAGGTCAAAGCGGTGCTGGGCGACGACGCGCCGGTGGATTCCTGGGATCTGATCTTCAAGCCCGAATACATGGAAAAACTGCAGAAGTGCGGCGTGGCGATCCTCGACAACGGCCCGGAACTGCTCCCGGCGGCGCTCAACTATCTGGGCCTGCCGCACCACAGCAAGAATCCCGAAGACTACAAAAAAGCCGAAGCCCTGTTGATGAAAGTGCGGCCCTATGTCAGCTACTTCCATTCTTCGAAGTACACCAGTGACCTGGCCAACGGCGACATCTGCGTAGCGGTGGGCTTTTCCGGCGACATACTGCAAGCGGAGAATCGCGCCAAGGAAGCCAAGAACGGCGTCGAGATCGGTTATGCGATTCCCAAGGAAGGCGCGGCGATCTGGTTCGACATGGTCGCCATGCCCGCCGACGCACCAGACGAAAAGGCCGGCTACGCCTTCATGAACTACCTGCTGCGCCCCGATGTCATGGCCGGCATCAGCAACTACGTGCATTACGCCAATGGCAACGAACAAGCCGACAAACTGATCGACCCGGCGATCAAGAACGACACCAAGGTTTACCCGAGCCCGGAAATGATGGGCAAGCTGTTTGCGCTGGAGGCGATGCCGCTGAATATCGACCGGATCCGGACGCGGGTTTGGAACAAGATTCGTACCGGTAGCTGAGTTTTTTCAGGCCAACATACAAGACCCCTGTGGGAGCGAGCCTGCTCGCGAAGCGGTTTGTCATTCGACACTTATGTTGACTGGCTTGGCGTCTTCGCGAGCAGGCTCGCTCCCACATTCGTTATTCAATGAATCAGGATAGTTGATATCAGATCACTGGCACCATTGGCGAAAAGTGTGACTTGCCCAACAAATTCAAACTTAGCGATATTTAATATTTAAATAGAAAATCGTCAGACAATTTCCACCCTCGCTACAACTAAAAACAATCTTTCCTCCCCGCACGCTTTGTTTACGGCAGTTTCCTGATACCACCAAATTGGATCGCAAAAAAACTCTTTACGACAGATTTCCAATTGTGTCAGGTTCGTTACGCCTTCATTGGGCGAGTGATAGGACGATCTCGCCAAAGATCGTCCTGTCGGACAAAAACTGTTCCATTGCTAAACAAGGAAGTGTGTTTATGTCGAAAGTTAAAACCAATGCTGTTGATTCCGCCGAACAGGCTTTCCAGCTGGCTGCCTTCAGCTCGGCGTACAACCAGATCAATAGCTTCAGCCATCAGTACGACCGCGGCGGCAACCTCACGGTCAATGGCAAACCCTCGTACACCGTCGACCAGGCGGCTACGCAACTGCTGCGTGACGGCGCTGCCTACCAGGACAAGGACGGCAGCGGCAAGATCGAACTGACCTACACGTTCCTGACCTCGGCCTCGAACAGCACGATGAACAAGCACGGCATCAGCGGATTCAGTCAGTTCAGCGCGCAGCAACAGGCTCAGGCCAAGCTCGCCATGCAGTCCTGGGCCGACGTGGCCAATGTCACCTTCACCGAGAGAGCCTCGGGCGGCGACGGGCACATGACCTTCGGTAACTACAGCGGTGGCCAGGATGGTGCTGCGGCGTTTGCCTATCTGCCGGGGACCGGCGCCGGTTATGACGGCACCTCGTGGTACTTGATCAACAGCGGTTACACGCAGAACAAGAACCCGGATCTGAACAACTACGGTCGTCAGACCCTGACCCACGAAATCGGCCATACCCTTGGCCTTGCGCACCCCGGCGACTACAACGCCGGCAACGGCAACCCGACCTACAACGATGCGACTTATGGCCAGGACACCCGTGGCTACAGCGTCATGAGTTACTGGAGCGAGAGCAACACCAACCAGAACTTCAGCAAGGGCGGCGTCGAAGCCTATTCGTCCGGCCCGCTGATGGACGACATCGCCGCGATCCAGAAGCTCTACGGCGCCAACACCAGCACCCGCACTGGTGATACCACCTACGGCTTCAATTCCAATGCCGGCCGCGATTTCCTCAGCGCGTCGTCGTCGAGCGACAAAGTGGTGTTCTCGGTGTGGGATGCCGGCGGCAAGGACACCTTGGATTTCTCCGGTTTCACCCAGAACCAGAAGATCAACCTCAATAGCGCTTCGTTCTCCGACGTGGGCGGCATGGTCGGCAACGTGTCGATCGCCAAGGGCGCAGTCATCGAGAACGCGATTGGTGGTTCGGGCAGCGATCTGTTGATCGGCAACAGCGTGGCCAACGAGCTGAAGGGTGGTGCCGGCAACGACATCCTGTACGGCGCTGGTGGTGCTGACAAACTGTGGGGCGGCGCCGGTTCGGACACTTTCGTGTTCGCCGCCAGTTCGGACTCCAAGCCGGGGGCGATCGATCAGATTCTCGATTTCGTCAGTGGTCTGGACAAGATCGACCTGACCGGCATCACCAACGGCGCGGGCCTGCACTTCGTCAACAGCTTCACCGGTTCTGCCGGCGATGCCGTGCTGACCTCGTCGGGCGGCAACAGCCTGTTGTCGGTGGATTTCTCCGGGCATGGCGTGGCTGACTTTATCGTCAGCACCGTGGGCCAGGCTGCGACCAGCGACATCGTCGCGTGATGTGAGAGGAAAGCGGCGCCTCGTGCGTCGCTTTCTTCGCTTGCATCGGCCTGATCGCCGAGCAAGGCTACGAGCGGAAGTGAAGTTTCCTATGACTCGATACGTTTTAACTGACACGACGATGGCATGGCTGATGGCAGTCACGCTGATGATGACCGGAGCGACAAGCATGGCAAGCAGCCTCAGACTCGAAGAACCCTCGGCATTCGCCGGGCGCTGGCAGGCCACTTTGACCGGTCACAGCGACACACCCGAAACGCGGTCGCTGCAAGACAAGCCCTCGAACACTTGCCTGGTCGAGCTTGCGCCGAACCAGACCTTGGGCGAGGGCACTCAATGTCTGGCCGCGTGGTTGGGCGAAGCGCCAATCGGCTGGTTTCCAGAGCCCGATGGCATTTCCATCACCGGCAAGGAAGGTTCGAGGATCGCCTTCTTCAGCCGCCAGCGTGATGGCATTTATACAAAGGCCTTGAGCGCCGAACTGCTTATTACGTTAGAGCGCGCAGCGCAGTAGGCAATGGTTGGCGGGTGAAAGAAAGTTGATATAAGCCAGTGGTCGTGCGTTATAAGCGCGGCATCCGGTCAAGTTGTTATGAAATTGTAAGCGCTACTTGCAAGTCATCTTTGGCAGGCAGGCGGAATATCAATGGAATGCTCGTCCGGTAATGACGAGGCATGAATTCAGGAAGAATCAATGAAGATGGCGAAGTCTTCTGCCACCGCTCCGTTAATCAAGGCATTGGGCGACTATAAAAGCATTCTGATCAGCGTCGGTTGTTTCACCGCGCTGATCAACGTGTTGATGCTGGTGCCGTCGATCTACATGCTGCAAGTTTACGATCGAGTATTGTCGTCGCAGAACGAAACCACCCTGGCAATGCTGTCGTTGATGGTGGTCGGTTTCTTCGCCTTTATCGGGCTGCTGGAAGTCATCCGCAGCTTTATCGTCATCCGCATCGGCAGCCAATTGGAGCGGCGCTTCAATCTGCGCGTCTATCAGGCCGCGTTCGAGCGCAACCTGTTCAAGGGTGAGGGTAACGCCGGGCAGTCGCTGGGCGACCTGACCCACATCCGCCAGTTCGTCACCGGCCCGGCGCTGTTCGCCTTCTTCGATGCGCCGTGGTTCCCGGTCTATCTGTTTGTCATCTACTTGTTCAATGTCTGGCTCGGCGTGCTGGCTACGGCGGGCGCGCTGTTGTTGATCGCGCTGGCGTGCCTGAACGAATACATGACCAAAAAGCCCCTCGGCGAAGCCGCCGGTTTTTCCCAGCAGTCCAGCCAGTTGGCCACCAGCCACTTGCACAACGCCGAAACCATTCAGGCGATGGGCATGCTCGGCTCGCTGCGCAAACGCTGGTTCGGGGTGCATTCGCGCTTTCTCGGCTTGCAGAACCAGGCCAGCGACACCGGCGCGGTGATCAGTTCGCTGAGCAAGACCCTGCGCCTGTGCCTGCAATCTCTGGTGCTGGGCCTGGGCGCGTTGCTGGTGATCAAGGGCGACATGACGGCGGGGATGATGATCGCCGGTTCGATCCTGATGGGTCGCGTACTGAGCCCGATCGATCAGTTGATCGCCGTTTGGAAACAGTGGAGCGGGGCGAAGCTGGCTTACCGGCGCCTTGATGCGCTGTTGCAGGCGTTTCCGCCTAGCGACGAGGCGATGGCACTGCCGGCACCGAAAGGCCAGATCAGCTTCGAACAAGTCAGCGCCGGCCCGCCGGGGCAGCGTGCGGCCACTTTGCACATGGTCAATTTCAATCTGAGTGCTGGTGAAGTGCTGGGTGTGCTCGGCGCTTCCGGTTCCGGCAAATCGACGCTGGCTCGAGTGCTGGTCGGTGTGTGGCCGGTTCTGGGCGGCACCGTGCGCCTCGACGGCGCTGATATTCATCGCTGGAACCGCGATCAGCTTGGTCCTTACATCGGTTACCTGCCGCAAGACATCGAATTGTTCAGCGGCAGCATCGCCGAGAACATTGCGCGCTTCAGCGAAGCCGATCCGCAAAAAGTCGTAGCTGCCGCGCAACAGGCCGGCGTTCACGAAATGATCCTGCGTTTGCCGCAGGGCTACGACACCAAACTGGGCGAGGACGGCAGCGGTTTGTCCGGCGGCCAGAAGCAACGCGTGGCCCTGGCCCGCGCGCTGTACGGCACGCCGAGTCTGGTGGTGCTCGATGAACCCAATTCCAACCTCGACACCGTCGGCGAAGCGGCATTGGCCAGCGCCATTGCGCAACTCAAGGCGCAAGGCACCACGGTGATTCTGGTGACGCACCGTTCTTCGGTGCTGGCTCAGGCTGACAAATTGCTCGTGCTCAACGATGGCCGTTTGCAGGCGTTCGGCCCGAGTCAGGATGTGCTCAAGGCACTTTCCGGTCAGCAGGAACAGCAACGCGAAAAAGCCGCACAAGCACCGGGCGGGCTCAGCATGAGCCGGCAGTATCAGCCCACGACAAGGAATTCGGGTGTATGAGCAGCGCCAGCATGAACACTGAAAACGAAGCGAACATGGAACACGCCTACCTCACCGAACGTCCGGAGCGTGATGCGAAATTCTTCGCGCGCCTGGGCTGGATTCTGGCCATCGTCGGCGCTGGCAGTTTCTTCACTTGGGCCGCACTGGCGCCGCTGGATCAAGGCATTCCGGTCCAGGGCACCGTGGTGGTCTCGGGCAAACGCAAGGCTGTGCAGTCGATGAGCAGCGGCGTGGTCAGCCGGATTCTGGTGCGCGAAGGCCAGATCGTGAAGCAGGGCCAGCCGTTGTTCCGCCTTGATCAGACGCAGGTCGCCGCCGATGTGCAATCGCTGCAGGCGCAGTACCGCATGGCTTGGGCCAGCCTCGCGCGGTGGCAGGCCGAGCGCGACAACCTCAAACAAGTGACCTTTCCGCCTGAATTGAGCAACGACCCGGACCCGCGCCTGGCGCTGGTGCTGGAAGGCCAGCGGCAACTGTTCAGCAGCCGCCGCGAAGCGTTCTCCCGGGAACAAGCGGCACTGCGCGCCAACATCGAAGGCGCCACCGCGCAACTGGCCGGCATGCGCCGCGCCCGCAGCGACCTCAATGCCCAGGCCAGTTCCTTGCAGCAACAATTGAGCAACCTGCAACCGCTGGCCGACAACGGCTACATCCCGCGCAACCGTTTGATGGACTACCAGCGGCAACTGTCGCAGGTGCAGCAGCAACTGGCGGAAAACACCGGTGAAAGCGGGCGTGTGGAGCAGGGCATCCTTGAGTCACGCCTGAAGTTGCAGCAGCACGGCGAGGAATACCAGAAGGAAGTGCGCACGCAACTGGCCGATGCGCAGTTGAAAAGCGTAACCCTGTCCGAGCAATTGACCTCCGCCGGTTTCGACCTGCAACACAGCGAGATTCTCGCCACCGCCGATGGCGTGGCGGTCAACCTCGGTGTGCACACCGAAGGCGCCGTGGTGCGTCAGGGCGAAACCCTGCTGGAAATCGTTCCGCAAGGCACCACCCTGGAAGTGGAAGGGCACTTGCCGGTCAACCTGATCGACAAGGTCGGCACGCATTTGCCGGTGGACATCCTGTTTACCGCGTTCAACCAGAGCAAAACCCCGCGCGTGCCCGGCGAAGTCAGCCTGATCTCCGCTGACCAGATGGTCGATGAGAAAACTGGCGTGCCGTATTACGTGTTGCGCAGCAGCGTCAGTGATCAGGCGATGGAAAAGCTCAACGGTCTGGTAATCAAGCCCGGCATGCCGGCGGAAATGTTCGTGCGCACCGGTGAGCGTTCACTCCTCAACTACCTGTTCAAACCGCTGCTTGATCGCGCCGGTTCTGCGTTGACCGAGGAATAAGGATGTTCGGCTGTATGAAAAAGCTTTGCATGCTGGGGGCCGCAATGACGCTGCTCGCGAGTCACTCGGCAGTCGCGGCCATGGGGCCATTCGAGATTTACGAACAGGCATTGCGCAACGATCCGGTGTTTCTCGGTGCAATCAAGGAGCGCGATGCTGGCCTGGAAAACCGCGTGATTGGCCGCGCCGGCCTGCTGCCACGCATCGGTTACACCTACAACAAGGGCCGCAACTCGTCCAAGGCGACGTCTCTGGATGATCGTGCGCGCAACCGAACTGATGAGCGCAACTACAACAGTTACGGCTCGGCGCTCACGGTGCAGCAACCGCTGCTTGATTACGAGGCTTACGCGGCGTATCGCAAAGGTGTGGCGCAGTCGTTGTTTGCCGACGAAGCGTTTCGCGGCAAGAGTCAGGAACTGTTGGTGCGCGTGCTGGATAACTACACCAAAGCCTTGTTCGCCCAAGACCAGATCGACATCGCCCAGGCGAAGAAGAAGGCCTACGAACAGCAGTTCCAGCAGAACGAACACATGTTCAAGCAGGGCGAGGGCACGCGCACCGATATTCTCGAAGCCGAGTCGCGCTATGAGCTGGCGACTGCCGAGGAGATCGAAGCGCGCAACGAGCAGGATGCCGCTTTGCGCGAGCTGGGCGCGCTGGTGGGCGTGCCGGCGGTGGACATCGGCGATCTGGCGCCGCTTGGTCAGCAATTCCAGACCTTCACCCTGCAACCGGCCAACTTCGACACCTGGCATGAACTGGCGATCAGCAACAACCCGAACCTCGCTTCGCAGCGGCAGGCCGTGGAAGTGGCGCGCTACGAAGTCGAGCGCAACCGCGCCGGGCATCTGCCGAAAGTCAGTGCTTATGCCTCGATGCGCGACAACGAGTCGGAAAGCGGCAACACCTATAACCAGCGGTACGAAACCAACACCATCGGCCTGGAAGTCAGCGTGCCGCTGTACGCCGGCGGCGGGGTATCGGCCTCCACACGGCAGGCCAGCCGCACCATGGAACAGGCTGAGTACGAACTGGATGGCAAGACCCGCGAAACCCTGATCGAACTGCGCCGCCAGTTCAGCGCGTGCCTGTCCGGGGTGAGCAAATTGCGCGCTTATCAGAAGGCCCTGAAGTCGGCCGAGGCGCTGGTGGTCTCGACCCGACAAAGCATTCTGGGCGGCGAACGCACCAATCTCGATGCGTTGAATGCCGAGCAGCAACTGTTCACCACCCGCCGCGACCTGGCCCAGGCACGCTACGACTACCTGATGGCCTGGACCAAATTGCATTACTACGCCGGGACGCTGAATGAGCAGGATCTGGCGCGGGTGGACGAAGCATTTGTGGTCGCGCAACAGCCCTCACCCTAACCCTCTCCCAGGGGGAGAGGGGACCGATCCGGGGAGATTGGCGAGATGCACCGACTTGAACGAGCTGTGCTGAATCCGTAATCGACTGTTTTTCTCAGGTCGCTGAATGACTGAAGACAACACGGTCGGCGCCCTCTCCCACAGGGAGAGGGCTGACCGAGTGGCCTGCGATAGCTGCATCGACCTGAACCACCGAGCTGGACGCAGGTTTTGACATCAACACAAATCGGCTCCCTCTCCTCGGGGAGAGGGCTGGGGTGAGGGGAACAGGCGACACCGCAATTCAGCCCTGAACAAAACAACAAAAACGAGAATGATGACCATGGACGTACGCATCAAGCCGATTTCGCTCGGTACCCTGTTGCTTGTGATTTCTGCAAACCAGGCTCAGGCCCAATACCTGGAACCCGGCCAGGCCGGCAATCCGGCCAGTTGGCGCAGTGCCGAGTTCCTGCGTGACTGGGGTCTGCCACGCATGCAGGCCGATCAGGCCTACGCAGCCGGCATCACCGGCAAGGGCGTGAAGATCGGCGCGCTCGATTCCGGTTTCGATGCCGCCCACCCGGAATTCTCCGCCGCCCGTTATCACCCGGTAACCGCCAGCGGCAGCTACGTCGATGGCTCAGCGTTCAACGTCGACGGCACGCTCAACCCGAACAATGATTCCCATGGCACCCACGTCGTCGGGACCATGGGCGCAACCCGTGACGGCAGCGGCATGCACGGGGTGGCGTACAACGCGCAGATCTACGTCGGCAACACCAACAAGAACGACAGTTTCCTCTTCGGCCCCAGCCCTGATCCGCGTTATTTCAAAGCGGTCTACGACAGCCTCGCCGATGCCGGGGTGCGGGCGATCAATAACAGTTGGGGCAGCCAGCCGCCGGATGTCAGCTATCGCACCCTGGCGGATCTGCACGCCGCCTACGCGCAGCACTGGAACAAGGGCACCTGGCTCGACGCCGCTGCCGACGTTTCGCGGCGCGGTGTGATCAATGTCTTCAGCGCCGGCAACAGCGGTTACCCGAACGCCAGCGTGCGCTCGGCGCTGCCGTACTTTCAGCCGGATCTGGAAGGTCACTGGCTGGCGGTGTCCGGTCTCGATCAGAGCAATCAGCAGAAGTACAACCAGTGCGGGATCGCCAAATACTGGTGCATCACCACGCCGGGGGCGAAGATCGACAGCACCATTCCCGGCGGCGGTTATGCGATCAAGTCCGGCACCTCGATGGCGGCGCCGCACGCGACCGGCGCCCTGGCGCTGGTGATGGAACGCTATCCGTACATGAACAATCAGCAGGCGCTCGAGGTGCTGCTGACCACCGCCACCCAGCTCGATGGCTCAGTCACGGACGCACCGAACGAGCGCGTCGGTTGGGGCGTCGCCAATCTCAATCGGGCGATGCGCGGGCCGGGGCAATTGCTCGGTGCGTTCGATGCCAATCTGGGGGCAGGGCAGCGCGACGTCTGGAGCAATGACATCTCCGACAACGCGCTGCTCCAGCGCCAGCGCGAAGACCTCGCCGAGCACAGCGCCTGGCAGCAAACCCTGCAGGACAAAGGCTGGCAGAACGGTGTGCCGGCCGGCGCCAGTCAGCAGGACCAGACCGATTACGCCGTCGGCATGTTGCGTGATGCGGCAGCGGCAAACCGTGTGTACGAGGGCAGCCTGATCAAGTCTGGAGCCGGGCAATTGCTGCTCAGCGGCGCAAATACCTATCGCGGCCCGACCACGGTCAACGGCGGTCTGCTGACCGTCAACGGTTCGCTGACCTCAGCGGTCACCGTCAACGGCAGCGGCACCCTCGGCGGCTCCGGACGCATCGGCGCGTTGACCGCCAACGGCGGCGGCCGGGTCGCACCGGGCAATTCCATCGGCACCTTGAACGTCGCTGGTGATGTGACACTCGCCCCGGGCTCGACCTACGCCGTTGAGCTATCGCCCACCAGCAGTGACCGCATCGTCGCCGGCGGCACGGCAACCGTCAGCGGCGCCAGCGTCAGCCTGGCGCTGGAAAACAGCCCGACCTTGCTCAGCAGCGCCGAAGCGCAAAGCCTGCTCGGCCGCCAGTACAACATCCTGCAAGCGGCAGGCGGCTTGCAGGGACAGTTCGCTGCGGTGGTGCCGAACTACCTGTTCATCGGCGGCGCTCTCGACTACGCCGCAAGCGGCATTCAGCTGAATATCCAACGCAACGCGACAAGCTTCGCCAGCGTCGGGCAAACGCCGAACCAGCGTTCGGTGGCGGCGGCAGTCGAAGGGCTGGGCGCCGGCAATTCGGTTTACGAAAGCGTTCTTCGTGCACCGACTCAGGCCTCGGCGCGACAAGCCTTCCAGCAACTGAGCGGCGAGATTTATCCAGCGCTGGGGACAATGCTGATCAACGACAGCCGCCAGTTGCGTGATGCACTCGGCGAGCGGCTGCACGATGAATCGGCGACTCGCAGCAACGGCTGGATTAAAGCCCTAGGCGCATGGGGCAGTACCGATTCCAGCCACGACACGGCCGGCTACAACACTTCGATCGGCGGTCTGCTGGCCGGTGTCGACGGCGCGCTGGACGAGCAGACCCGCATCGGTCTGGTCACCGGTTATAGCGACAGCTCCTTGAGCATGGGCTCGGGCACGCATTCCTCGGCGAAAGTCGACAGCTACCACCTCGGTGCTTACGCCGGGCACGACCTCGGCGCCTGGCGCTTGAGCAGCGGTGCGGCGTACAGCTGGCATCGCGGCGATGTGAAGCGCGATCTGCAATACGACGAGGTCAGCGCCAAGCAGAAAGCCAAGCTTGATGCGACCACCACTCAGGTTTTTGCCGAGGCGGCGTATCGCTTGCAGTTGCAAGCGTTGGCGCTGGAACCGTTCGCCAACCTGACCTACCTGCATCTCGACACCGAAGGCTTCACTGAGAAGGGCGATGCCGCGGCGCTGAAAAGCTCGGGCGATCGGCGCGATGCGGTGTTGAGCACCTTGGGCGTACGGGCGAGCAAAACCTTCGACCTTTCCAGCCAGCAAGCGCTGGACGTCAGCGCGCGGCTCGGCTGGCAGCACAGCCTCAGCGATATCGAATCAGAACAGCATTTGCGTTTTGCCAGCGGCGGCACGCCGTATTCCGTGGAGAGCTCGGCGCTGGTGCGTGATGCCGCACTGGTCGGGGTGCAGGCCAGTCTGGCATTGAGCAAGGACGTGCGGGTCAACCTCGATTACAACGGCCAACTGGCCAGCCGCGAGAAGCTGCATGGCATAGGGCTGAGCCTGAACTGGCAGTTCTGATTCCATAGGTTTGAGCCGCTGTGGCGAGGGGATTTATCCCCGCTCGACTGCGCAGCAGTCGCAAAACCTGTGTTGATCGTTCCCACGCGCAGCAAAGGAATGCAGCCCGGGACGCTCTGCGTCCCATTGGAACGCGGAGCGTCCCTAGAGGCATTCCCACGCAGAGCGTGGGAACGATTAAGGCAACGCCAGCCGCGAGGAGCTGCATGGCGTTGGGCTGAGCCTGAACTGGCAGTTCTGATTGCATGGGTTTGAGCCACTGTGGCGAGGGGATTTATCCCCGCTCGACTGCGCAGCAGTCGCAAAACCTGATCGTTCCCACGCGGAGCGTGGGAACGATCAAGGCAACCGGATTTTTCGCAACATCACTAAGGAAGGTCGTGGATGGATAACAACAATACCCCCGCGCAATCGGGTGGCCGCTTTGCCCTGAAAACCCTGACAGTCGCCATGCTCTGTGCCAGTGCGATGGCACAGGCAGCGCCTTACGTTGAGAACGGCCGCAGCGGCGATCCGTCGAGCTGGCGCAGCAATGAATTCAAGGCCGACTGGGGCCTGGGCGCGATCGGCGCGGATTACGCCTACGCCGCCGGCTACACCGGCAAAGGCGTGAAACTGGGCATCTTCGATCAGCCGGTCTACGCCGCGCATCCGGAGTTCTCTGGCAGTAACAAAGTCGTCACCCTGGTCACCAGCGGTATCCGCGAATACACCGACCCGTACATCCCGGTGAAAGCCGGCGACGCGTTCCGCTATGACGGTTCGCCCTCGGTCGGCTCCGACGGCAAGCTCGGCGCCCATGGCACCCACGTCGGCGGTATCGCGGCGGGCAGTCGCGACGGCGGGGTGATGCACGGCGTCGCGTTCGGGGCGCAGATCATCAGCGCCGACAACGGCGACCCGGGGCCTGAAGACGGCATCGTGCGTGGCAACGACGGCGCGGTGTACAAGGCCGGTTGGGATGCGCTGATCGCCAGCGGTGCGCGGATCATCAATAACAGCTGGGGCATCGGCATCACCGATCGCTTCGACCTCGGCGGCCGCGATCCGGCGTATCCGCACTTCACCGTCAACGACGCGCAGTTGCAGTTCAACGAAATCCGCACCTTGCTCGGCACCAAGCCTGGCGGCGCCTACGACGGCGCGATTGCCGCCGCACGCAGCGGCATCGTCACCATTTTTGCCGCTGGCAACGACTACAACCTGAACAACCCGGATGCCATTGCCGGCCTCGGCTACTTCGTTCCGGACATCGCGCCGAACTGGATCACCGTCGCCGCATTGCAGCAGAACCCGGACACCGCCAGCACCAATCCGTACGTGATCAGCACGTTCTCCTCGCGTTGCGGCTACACCGCCAGTTACTGCGTCTCGGCGCCGGGCACCAAGATCTACAGCTCGATCATCGAAGGCACCAACGCCGACAACTTGACCACCGGCTACAAAAACTACAACGGCACCTCGATGGCCGCGCCGCACGTGGCCGGTTCTATCGCGGTGCTGATGGAGCGCTTCCCGTATATGTCCGGCGATCAGGTCGCCAGCGTGTTGCGCACCACTGCGACCGACCTCGGCGCACCGGGCATCGACGCCTTGTACGGCTGGGGCATGATCAACCTGCGCAAGGCCATCGACGGCCCGGCGATGTTCGTCACCGAGCAGGACATTCCCGAGGAATTCCGCGTGCAGGGTGCTTACGGCTCTGGCCAGTTTGTCGCCGATCTGCCGGGCATCGGCGCGATCATCGATCAGGGCAAACCGACCGAGCGCGTGTGCAGCGACATCACGTGCGGCCTCGATACCTGGCGCAACGACATTGGCGGCCACGGCGGTCTGACCAAGCAAGGCATCGGCACCCTGGTGCTGACCGGCAACAACACTTACAGCGGCCCGACCCTGGTCAATCAGGGCCGTCTGGCCATCAACGGCTCGCTGCAATCGGCGGTCACCGTCAACAACGGCGGCATCCTCGGCGGCAATGGCCGCCTCGGCGCGCTGAAGGTGAACAGCGGCGGTACGGTGGCACCGGGCAATTCCATCGGCACCCTGAATGTGGCAGGTGACGTGACTTTCGCGCCGGGTTCGACCTACGCCGTAGAGCTGTCGCCGACCAGCAGCGACCAGATCGTCGCGGGCGGCAAAGCCGTCATCGAAGGCGCCACGGTGAGCCTGTCGCTGGAAAACAGCCCGACCCTGCTCAGCACCGGCGAAGTGCAAAGCCTGCTCGGCACTCGCTACAGCATTCTGCAAGCGGCGGGTGGCATTGAAGGGCGCTTCGGGCAGGTCTTGCCGAATTACGCCTTCCTTGGCGGCACTCTGGATTACTCGGCGGGCGGCATTCAGCTGGCGGTCGGGCGCAATGAGGCATCGTTCGCCAGCGTTGGTCTGACGCCGAACCAGCGCGCCGTCGGTGCCGCCGCCGAGCGTTTGGGCGCGGGCAATGCGCTGTTCGAAACCCTGTTGCTGTCGCCCAACGCGGCGTCGGCGCAGCAGGCCTTTCAACAGTTGTCCGGCGAGATTCACCCGGCCATCGGCACGCTGCTGATCAACGACAGCCGTTACCTGCGCGAAGCCGTCGGCGAACGCCTGCGTGAGCGTGATCTGTTCAATGCCGATGCGCCGACTGATGAGCGCAGCAACGTCTGGGTCAAGGTTCTCGGCTCGTGGGGCGAGAGTGATGGCGGGCACGACAATGCCGATTCCAATAGCTCCATTGGCGGGCTGCTGGCTGGCGTCGACGGTCTGATTGCTGAAGATACCCGTCTCGGTTTCGTCACTGGTTACAGCGACAGCTCGTTGAGCATGGGCAGCGGCACGCATTCCCAGGCGTCAGTCGACAGCTACCACTTGGGTGCGTATCTGGGCCATGAAATCGACGCGTTGCGCCTGACCGTCGGCGGCGCCTACAGCTGGCATCGCATTGATGTGAAGCGTGATCTGCAGTTCGGCGACGTCAGCGGCAAACAGAAAACCAAACGTGACGCGACCACCGCGCAACTGTTCACCGAGGCCGCATACGATCTGGGCCTGCAACCGATGAACCTGGAGCCGTTCGCCAATCTGTCCTACGTGCACCTCAACACCGACAGCTTCACCGAGAAAGGTGACGCGGCCGCGCTCAAGGGTGGTGAAGACAACCGCGACGTGGTGCTGTCGACCCTCGGCGTGCGCGCCAAGCGCAGCTTCGCCTTGTCAGATAAGCATCAGTTGGAACTGGGCGCCAGCCTCGGCTGGCAGCACAACCTGAGCAGCGTCGATGCCGACAGCCATCTGGCCTTCGCCAACGGCAACAGCGCCTTCACCGTGCAGAGCGTGTCGATGGATCGTGACGCTGCCGTGGTCGGCGTGCGCGCCGGGCTGGCACTCAATCGCGACGTGCGGGTCAACCTCGACTACAACGGCCTGATCGGCTCGAACGAGAAAGATCACGGAGTCGGTCTGACGCTCGACTGGCAGTTCTGAGGCGTAACCGGCAGCGCTTGATGGGCTGCCGGTTTTTCAAGGAAAAGGAGCGCTGCACATGGGATTGTTCGATTACAAAAATCCAAATGTGCAGAAGAGCCAAATGTGGGAGCGAGCCTGCTCGCTCCCACAGGTACGGCGTACACATGATCGTTCCCACGCTCTGCGTGGGAATGCAGCCGGGGACGCTCTGCGTACCACAAGATCGCAGCCTTCGGCAGTTCCTGCAGAGGCTGTGCACGATGTAATGAATGCTCCAGAGCCTCGCGCTCTGGCTGTGAGCTATCTCTGACAATTCCAACAACAAGAGAGGCAATGGCAATGGGTGTATACGACTACAAGAACTTCGGCACAGCCGATTCCGCGGCGCTGTTCAGCGATGCCATGGCGATCACGCTGTATTCCTATCACAACCTCGATAACGGCTTCGCCGCCGGTTACCAGCACAACGGCTTCGGCCTCGGTCTGCCGGCGACGCTGGTTACCGCGCTGATTGGCGGCACCGATTCGCAAGGGGTGATCCCCGGTATCCCGTGGAATCCCGATTCGGAAAAACTCGCCCTCGAGGCCGTGCAAAAGGCCGGCTGGACGCCGATCAGCGCCGCGCAATTGGGCTACGACGGCAAGACCGATGCACGCGGGACGTTCTTCGGCGAGAAGGCCGGCTACACCAGCGCGCAAGTGGAAATCCTCGGCAAGTACGACGCTCAGGGTCACCTCACCGAACTGGGGATCGCCTTTCGCGGCACCAGCGGCCCGCGCGAAATCCTCATCGGTGATTCGATTGGCGACGTGATCAACGATCTGCTCGCCGCGTTCGGCCCGGCCGATTACGCAAAAAACTACGTCGGCGAAGCCTTCGGCAATCTGCTCAACGATGTCGTCGCATTTGCCCGGGCCAACGGCCTCAGCGGCAAAGACGTGCTGGTCAGCGGCCACAGCCTGGGCGGTCTGGCGGTGAACAGCATGGCTGACTTGAGCGCTGGCAAGTGGGGCGGTTTCTTCGCCGATTCCAACTACATCGCCTACGCCTCGCCGACGCAGAGCAGCGGCGACAAGGTGCTGAATATCGGTTACGAAAACGACCCGGTGTTTCGTGCCCTTGACGGTTCGACCTTCAGCAGCGCTTCGGTGGGCGTGCACGACGCGCCGCATGCCTCGACCACCGACAACATCGTCAGCTTCAACGATCACTACGCCTCGAACGCCTGGAACGTGCTGCCGTATTCGATCCTGAATATCCCGACGTGGATTTCGCACCTGCCCACTGGCTACGGCGACGGCATGACCCGCGTGCTGGAATCGAAGTTCTACGACCTGACCAGCCGCGACTCGACGATCATCGTCGCCAACCTGTCCGACCCGGCGCGGGCCAGCACGTGGGTGCAGGACCTCAACCGCAACGCCGAAACCCACAAGGGCAACACCTTCATCATCGGCAGTGACGGCAACGACCTGATCCAGGGCGGCAGCGGCAATGACTATCTGGAAGGCCGTGCCGGCAATGACAGCTTCCGTGACAGCGGCGGCTACAACGTCATTCTGGGCGGGCAGGGCAGCAACACCCTCGACTTGCAGCAGACGGTGAAGAACTTCGATTTCGCCAACGACGGCGCTGGCCACCTGTACATCCGCGATGCCAACGGCGGGATCAGCATCACCCGTGACATTGGCAGCATCGTCAGCAAAGAGCCGGGGTTTCTCTGGGGCGTGTTCAAGGACGACGTGTTGCACAACGTCACGGACATGGGGTTGAAAGTCGGCAGTAACCTCACCGCTTATGAATCGAACGTAAAAGGCACGGCCGGTGCTGACATGCTCAAGGCGCATGCCGGCGGTGACTGGCTGTTCGGGCTGGAGGGCAATGATCATTTGCTCGGCGGTGCGGGCAATGACGTGTTTGTCGGTGGTGCTGGCAATGACCTGCTGGAATCGGGCGGCGGGGCGGATACGTTTCTGTTCCACGGCGCGTTCGGCCAGGATCGGGTCGTTGGCTATACGGCCGATGACAAACTGGTGTTTCTCGGCGTACAGGGTGTGTTGCCGGGGGATGATTTGCGCGCCCATGCGTCGGCGGTCGGGCAGGATACGGTGCTGACGTTTGGTGGGGATTCGGTGACGTTGGTGGGGGTGGCGCTGGGGAGTTTGAGCGCCGACGGGGTGGTTATCGCCTGAGGTTGAAGCAGGGCCTGTGCCGGCCCCTTCGCGAGCAGGCTCGCTCCCACACTGGATCTGTGTCGTTCACAAATCCCTGCCAGGAGCTGCCGAAGGCTGCGATGTGATCGTTCCCACGCTCCGCGTGGGAATGCAGCCCGGGACGCTCTGCGTCCCACTCGAGAGCCGAACGCGGAGCGTCCGTGGAGGCATTCCTTTGCTGCGCATGGGAACGATCATTCAGGCCAAGTCAGTCTTCCTTGCGCACGGTTGCTACTTCATCGGCGCGAACCTTGACCTTGGCGCCGGAAATATCCTCGAACTCATAGAAACCGTCCTCGGTCTCGGTCTTCGGCATGTCCTCGGTCAGGTACTGGGTGCCGTTCTGCAACGTCACCACGGTCTGGGTCGAACAGCCGCCCAGCGCCAACAGGGCGGCGACCGCTACAGGAATGCCCAGCATCTTGATTTTCATACCCACCTCTGACTCCTTGCTTGAATGTGATTGCGGGCATTGTCGGCCCTGTAACGCGGTTGGTGCCAGCAGCGGCGGAAAAGTTCGATGGCGGCACTAAAAAATGCCATTGATCTTTTTCCGTTTGCGCCGGGCGGGGCTGAGCTGTTATCTGTACGCATAACCAGTGTTCGCTTGCCGTGGCTTTGAATTCCCGTGACCTCCAACCCTCTCGACGATCCGTTCTATTACCTCAACAACTTCCGGCAAGTGCTTGATTGGCTTGGGCTTCGCTATGCCGATGTGATGAGCGCGAGCGAGCATGGCTTCATCCGCGACTTCAATACGCTGCCGCAAGCCTCGCAGGGATTGCTGGTACGCATGGTCATGCGCAAGGGCATTCACTTTCGCGCGAGCAAACTCAATTATCTGGAAATCGGCGACATCGCCGAGGCGGCGCAGCCGTTGCTCGAACACGGCTGGCTCGATGAACACGCGGATTTGACACTGGCAGAACTGTTCGATGTCTTGCTCAAGGCCGAGCTCTTGCAAGCGTTCGGCGCTTTTATCGAACAGCCGAAAGGGCGCAAGGACGAGTGGCTGCCGGTGCTGGCCGAACAGTTCAGCGAGGCGCAGACCCTGCGCGTCTGGGCGCCGCAACTGGCTGATCGGCTGTTCAGCCTGACCCTGATGGATTTGTGCGATCGCCTGCGCCTGATGTTCTTCGGCAATCTGTATCAGGACTGGTCGGAGTTCGTGCTGGCCGACCTGGGCATCTTCACTTATGAGAAAGTCGAGTTCTGCGCTGACTCCCGAGGCCTGCGCAGTCGTGAAGACGTCGACGCCTGCCTGTTCCTGCATCAATGCCAGTTGCGCTTCGAGGCCGGCGAAGCGCTGGACGAGATCGTCGAACAGATCAACGCCGTGCAATTCGACAACCCGTGGCTGCGCCGCCGACAAGCCAAGGCGTTGTTCCAGATCGGCCAGTACGCCGAGCGCATCGGCGACTTTGCCCTGGCCCTGAGTGTTTACCGCGACTGCGCCTACCCGGGCGCACGACTGCGGATGATCCGTGTGCTCGAACGCTGCGGCGAATACGCATTGGCGCTGGAACTCGGCACGCTGGCCGAACAGGCACCGCAAAGCGCGGCCGAGCAGCAAGGCTTGCAGCGCATCGTCCCGCGCCTGCGGCGCAAACTCGGTGGCCCGCCGCTCAAGCGTGCCAAGGCGAGAGAGGTCGAGCGCCTCGACTTGCATTTGCCGCGCAGCGATCCGGCGCGGTCGGTGGAGTTTCATGTGCAAGCGCACTTGCACGCCGATGACGGCCCGGTGCATTACGTCGAGAACAGCCTGATCAATTCACTGTTCGGCCTGTTGTGCTGGCCGGCGATCTTCGCGCCGTTGCCGGGTGCGTTCTTTCACCCGTTCCAGCGCGGTCCGGTCGATCTGCTCAGCGAAGACTTCCTCGAGCGCCGCGCCGAGCTGTTCCAGGCCTGTTTGGGCGAACTCGATGACGGCCGCTACGCCGAGACGATTCGCCAGCGCTTCGTCGACAAGTGGGGCATCCAGTCGCCGTTCGTGTTCTGGGGCGCGCTCAACGAAGACTTGCTGGAGCAGGCGCTGGCCTGTCTGCCCGCCGAACACCTGAAACACTGGTTCAACCGATTGCTGCTCGACATCAAGGCCAACCGTGCCGGCATGCCGGACCTGATCCAGTTCTGGCCGCAGCACAAGACCTACCGGATGATCGAAGTCAAAGGCCCCGGCGACCGCTTGCAGGACAATCAGCTGCGCTGGCTGGAGTTCTGCCACGAGCATCAAATGCCGGTGGCCGTGTGTTACGTGCAATGGGCGGAGCAGAGCGCTTGAGCTACAGCGTTGCCGTGCGTGCACTGTGCGAGTTCACCGCCAAGACCGGCGACCTCGACCTGCGCTTCACCCCGTCACCGACGGCGCTGGAAGGCATCGTCGGCCATCGCACCGTGGCCTCGCGGCGCAGCGAGCAGTACCAGAGCGAAGTGGCACTGCAAGGCGAATTCGGCGAGCTGAAGGTCAAGGGCAGGGCGGATGGCTACGATCCGGCGCAAAACTGCCTGGAAGAAGTCAAAACCTATCGCGGCGACCTGAGCAAGCAGCCGGCCAATCACCGCCAGTTGCACTGGGCGCAGGCGAAAATCTACGGCTGGTTGATGTGCCAGAAACTGCAATTGCAGCAGATCAATCTGGCGCTGGTGTATTTCGACGTCGTCAGCGAAAAGGAAACCTGCCTGGTTGAATCCCACAGCGCCGAGTCGCTTCAGGGGTTTTTCGCGCAGCAGTGCGCTTTGTTCCTGCAATGGGCCGAGCAGGAAATGGCCCATCGCGAAGCGCGCAATCTGGCCGCGCAGCAACTGGCGTTCCCGCACGCGGATTTTCGTCCCGGCCAACGGCATCTGGCCGAATCAGTGTTCAAAGCCGTCAGCACCGGCCGCTGCCTCATGGCCCAGGCGCCGACCGGCATCGGCAAAACCCTTGGCACGCTGTTCCCGATGCTCAAGGCCCTGGCGCCGCAGCAACTGGACAAAGTGTTCTTTCTCACCGCCAAGACTCCCGGACGCAAGCTGGCGCTGGATGCCAGCCACGTGTTGTTCAGGCAAACGCCGGACTTGCCGCTACGGGTGATGGAAATGGTTGCTCGCGACAAGGCCTGCGAACATCCGGACAAGGCCTGTCATGGCGAATCCTGCCCGCTGGCCCAGGGTTTTTATGATCGCTTGCCGGCCGCCCGCGAATCTGCCAGCCATATCAATCTGCTCGATCAGGCGGCGATGCGTGAAGTCGCCGCGCAGCACAGCGTGTGCCCGTACCACCTCAGTCAGGAAATGGCTCGCTGGGCGGATGTGGTGGTTGCCGACTACAACTATTACTTCGACTTCAGCGCGCTGCTGTTCGGTCTGGCCCAGCTCAATCAGTGGAAAGTCGCGGTGCTCGCCGACGAGGCGCACAACCTGGTCGAGCGCGGCCGGCAGATGTACAGCGCCAGTCTCGACCAGTTCACCCTCGGCACTGTGCGTAAAACCGCCCCCGCCGCGTTGAAAAATTCCCTGCAACGGGTCAACCGCGAATGGAACGCGCTGCATGCGCCGCAACTGGCGGCGTATCAGGCGTACGACAAGGCGCCGGACAAACTTCTGCAAGCCATCTCGCTGTGTTGCGCGGCCATTGGCGATTACCTCAACGAACATCCGCAAGGCCTCGACAGCAGCCTGCAGAATTTCTATTTCGATCTGCTGCAATTCGCCCGGGTCGCCGAGCTGTACGACGAGCATTACCTGTTCGATATCAGCAAACGCGACCTCGACCGCAAGCGTCCACTGTCGCAACTGTGCCTGCGCAATGTGGTGCCGGCGGCGTTCATCGGCCCGCGCCTGACAGCGGCGCGCAGCAGTGTGCTGTTCTCGGCCACGCTGAGCCCGCGCAACTACTACGCCGACCTGCTCGGCACGCCCGCCGATACGGTGTGCATCGACGTCGAATCGCCGTTCAGCGCCGAGCAGTTGCAGGTGCACATCGTCAGCCAGATCTCCACGCGTTTTAACCATCGCCAGGCCTCGCTGGAGCCGATCGTCGAACTGATCGCCCGTCAGTTCAGCGAGCGCCCGGGCAATTATCTGGCGTTCTTCAGCAGTTTCGATTACCTGCAACAGGTCGCGACCTTATTGGCCGAGCGCCATCCGCACATCACTCAGTGGCTGCAATCGCGGGGCATGGCCGAGGGCGCGCGGCAGGCGTTTCTCGACCAGTTCAGCGCCGACAGCCAGGGCGTCGGGTTTGCGGTGTTGGGCGGCGCGTTTGGCGAGGGCATCGATTTGCCCGGTGCGCGGTTGATCGGCGCGTTCATCGCCACGCTGGGGCTGGCGCAGCTCAACCCGGTCAACGAGCAGATGAAGCGGCGCATGGCCGCCATTTTTGGCGCCGGCTACGACTACACCTATCTGTACCCGGGCATGCAAAAAGTCGTACAAGCCGCCGGGCGGGTGATTCGCACCCGTGAGGATCGCGGCACGGTCATGCTCATCGACGACCGCTTTGCCGAGAGCCGCATCCAGCAACTGCTGCCGCGCTGGTGGGCGATCAAAAGCGAACCGGCGCTGTTCAAATCGACGGATTCACGCATACTTCAGCCCATGACAGTGGCTGGTGAGTGTGATGAGTGAGAACAACAGAACCGCAGCGATCGAAGACAGCCGTTTCCGGCTGCTGATCGACGCGGTTGTCGACTATGCGATCTACATGATCGACCCCGACGGTACCATCACCAGTTGGAACTCCGGCGCCAAACGCTTCAAAGGTTATGAAGAAGCGGAAATCATCGGTGAGCACTTCTCGCGCTTCTATACCCCTGAAGACCGCGCCAACGGCATGCCGCAACGGGCGCTGGACACAGCGATCCGTGAAGGTCGCTTCGAAGGCGAGGGCTGGCGCGTGCGCAAGGACGGCACGCACTTCTGGTCGCACGTGGTGATCGATCCGATCATCGACCCCAACGGCGAATTGCTCGGTTTCGCCAAGATCACCCGTGACCTCACCGACCGCAAAATGGCCGAGGAAACCCTCAAGCAAAGCGAACAGCAGTTCCGCCTGCTGGTGCAGGGCGTCACCGATTACGCGATCTACATGCTCAGCCCCGAAGGCTGCGTCAGCAACTGGAACCAGGGCGCGCAGCGCATCAAGGGCTATTTGCCGGAAGAAATCATCGGCCAGCATTTTTCGATTTTCTACACCCCCGAAGACCGCGAACTCGGCGAGCCGCAGCGCTCGCTGGAGATTGCCACCCGCGAAGGCCGCTTCGAGAACCGCAGCTGGCGGATGCGCAAGGACGGCACGCGCTTTCTTGCCCACGTAGTGGTCGATGCGATTCGCGGCGACACCGGCGCGTTGCTCGGCTTCGCCAAGATCACCCGCGATGTCACTGAGGCCCACGAAGCGCAGCAGGCCCTGGAAAAGACCCGCGAGGCATTGTTCCAGGCGCAGAAGATGCAGGCGATCGGCCAACTCAGCGGCGGTATCGCCCATGACTTCAACAACCTGCTGACGGTCATTCTCGGCAACCTCGAGATCGTGCAGAAACGCATCGGCGACGCGCCGAAAATCGCTCGATTGCTGGAAAACGCCACCCAGGGTGCCTTGCGCGGTGTTTCGCTGACCCAGCGCATGCTGGCCTTCGCCCGGCGCCAGGAACTCAAGACCGAATCGGTGGATATCCCGCAATTGGTGCAAGGCATCACCGGGCTGCTGCGCAGTTCGCTCGGACCGGGCATTCGTATCGAAACACGCTTTCCCGACGACCTGCAGCCAGTGCTGGCCGATAGCAATCAGCTGGAACTGGCGATCCTCAATCTCGCCACCAATGCCCGCGATGCCATGCCCGACGGCGGCACGGTGGTCATTCAGGCGCAAGCCGAAGTGGTGCTGGAACAAACTCATTCGACCCTCGCGGCGGGGCGTTACGTGTGCCTGAGCCTGATCGACAGCGGCGAAGGCATGGACGAAGCCACGCTGGCCTGCGCCCGTGATCCGTTCTTCACCACCAAAGGCCTGGGCAAAGGCACCGGGCTGGGCTTGTCGATGGTGCACGGCTTCATCGAGCAGTTGGGCGGTCGCTTTATTCTGAAAAGCGAGAAGGGCCAGGGTACGGCGGCCGAGCTGTGGATTCCGGTGGCGCTTGAGCGTACGGCCAGTCGCCCGGCGTACAGCAACGCCGCGCCCATTGCGGTGCCGAGGCTCAGTGTGCTGGTGGTCGATGACGATTCGCTGGTGCTGACCAGCACCAGTCTGTTGCTGGAAGACCTCGGCCATCGCGTCATCGGCGCGACCTCCGGCGCCCAGGCGCTGGCACTGTTCGATCAGGGCGAAGTGATCGATCTGGTGATCACCGACATGGCCATGCCAAAAATGAGCGGCGCGCAACTGGCTCACGCCTTGCGTATGCTCAAGCCGGATTTGCCGATCATTCTCGCCACTGGATATGCCGAACGCCTCGAGGGTTTTGCCGCTCAACTGCCGCGTCTGCCGAAACCGTTCACCCAAGCGAGTCTGGTGCAGATCATCGCTCAATCGATGAAGTGACTCGCTGGTCGATCCGGCTGAACTAGTGCTGACGCGTGCCTTTCCAAAAGTCTTGTTCACTTTTGGAGGGCACGTCTCTTGTCTCGCATATTGACCCAGCCAAGCGCTGTTGAAGAAGCCTTGGCCGAACACGACGCCAAGATGTTTGGCTCACCCAAGGAGCGCCTGGATTTCTATCGCCGGGAAATCCAGTACGAAACCAGCATCCTCGCAAACCGTACCGACGCCTACCTGGCGGCGCAGTCGTTTCTGGTGATCGCTTTCGCCTCCTGCATGGCCAACCTCAATCCGGAGTGGGGCAAGATGTTCACCCTCGTGGTGCCGCCGTTTCTGGCGCTGCTCGGCGTGCTCAGCTCACTGAACGCCTGGCCGGGGATTCGCGCGGCTTACGACATCATCGATCACTGGCACTTCAAACAGAGCCAGTTGCTGCACAGCGAGCCGGTAATGGGCGCGGCGTATGACGAGTCACCCCTGTTCAGCGAAATGGAATCGAGCCACAAGGGCTATCGCAAGTCGCTGCTGTTCTCGGTGCGCACACCTTGGATTTTTGCCACGTTCTGGGTGATGTTGGGGGTGTATGCGGTGTTTATACAGGTGACCAATCCTTGAGGTGGACTGGTCGGGGGCAGGGGACAGGTGCTGGATTTTTTGGTGTTTGTGAGATCTTACCCCCTCACCCCAGCCCTCTCCCCAAGGGGGCGAGGGGGAAAGGGAGCAGATCTTCATGCTTTTCAAAATCTACATTCGGCGCGGTATGCCAGGTCGGTGTAGCACGTGAGAACACCTCGGTCAGTCCCCTCTCCCTCGGGGAGAGGGCTAGGGTGAGGGGCTTTTGACTTTTTTCACGCAGGTTCCAGCTCACGCCGCGCAGTTACAGCATTCTGCACCGCCGCCGGAATCGGCGGGAAATCCTCATTCAGCACACACAGATGATCAATCGCATCTTCAAATTTCGCATCGGCTTTCTTGCGCAGTGCCCGGTATTGCTCAAAGCGTTCGAAGTCGGTCGGCGTCTGTTCCAGCAGCGCGTTGGCCGCTCGGTTCAGTTCGTGGGCTTCTTCGAACAGTTGACGATTGCGTTCCAGAGCCAGTGCTCTGCAAGCCTTGATTTGCGCAGGAGTCGAGCATTCGTTCATGACCGTGACCTTGTTTGTGTCGGGGTTCCGTTTAATAGGCTGTTCACCGCAGGGGAACCGAACCTGCCGGGCCGCGCTGATGATTGGCGCGGTTAAAGTTGTGACCGTTGGGTCGCGCCCGGCGATCCATTTTTTTGCAGAAAAATCTTCGATCATTTCCAGCCAAGCGCAGCGGTCGAAGAATCAGCTTTTTCGTTGCTTCAGGTTTTCATAGCGCGCCAGCATCGGTTGTGTGCTGACGCCATGCAGCAGAATGCTCAGGGCCACTACTGACAAAGTAATGTCGGTACAGACCTTGGCCACGTCTGAATCCAGGCCATGGTTCAAGGCGAAGAACAGATAGAACAGGCTGCCGATGCCGCGAATGCCAAACCATCCGATCAACAAACGCTGCGGCCCGCTGAGCAGATTGCCCCACGGCATCAGCGCCACGCTCAGCGGACGAATCAGGCAGAACAGCACGGCGCCGATCCACAGCGCCCGCCAGTCCCAATGAGCTATCAGCACGACGCCGAGCAGGGTTACCAGAAATACTTCCATCGCCCGCTCGACCAGACTGCCGAACGCCAACATGTCGCCCATCATGATCCCCGCTGCAACTTGGCTGTCTTCCAGTTGCTCGGTATCGCCATGCACGGCGTTCTGCGGTTCGACGTTCTGATGACCGACCACTGGCTGCACCAGATGCTCGGCAGGTGCCTGGGTGATGCCCGTGGATTTGACTTCCTCCTGACGCAGGCCGAGGCCGGCAGCGAAAACCGCGAGAAAGCCGTAGCCGCCAATGGCGTCGGCCACCACGTAGGACAGCGCAATCAGCGCGAGGGTCAGGTAATCGTTGGGGCCGAGGGTGCTGTCCTCGTTGTGAATGCGCAGCAGCAGGGCGATGCGGCCGATGCCGCGCCCCATCCAGTAACCGGTGAGCAAACCCGCCGGCACCGCCCACAAGAGACTGCGAACCACCCAGTGCTGCCACTCGCCGGCGCTACCGTCACCGTGCAGCAACAGCAAACCAAGAATCACGAAAGGGAAAGCCACGCCATCATTGAGCCCGGCCTCTCCGGAGAGGCCGAAACGCACGCTGTCGACGTCCTGGGCATCATTGACCTGCACCAGTGCGGCGAGCACCGGGTCGGTCGGTGCCAGAATCGCACCGATCACCAAGGAAGGCCCCCACGGCAATTGCAGGCCCCAGTGCAACAGCAGACACACGCCGATTATGCTCAGAATCATCACCGGCCCGGCCAGACCAAAAGCGATGCGCCAGGACTTGTTGCGCAGTGGCAGGCGCAATTTCAAACCGCAGACGAACAAGGAAAACAGCACCGCGACTTCCGTCAGGTGCTCCATCCACAACGACGATTCTTCCAGCGGCAATTGCAGCAGGTCGAGGCCGCTGGGACCGATGGCGATGCCCAGCAGCAGGCACACCGCTGATGTGGTGACCGGCATCCAGCGCAACCATGAGGACGTCAGGGCCAGCGTCAGCAGCACGGCGCCGAGCACCGCGACCCACACGCCGAAACTCATGACCGCTCACTGCGGTGAGTTCTCAAGGAGAGGCGCACCGGGTCAGCTCACGGTCGTGCGCAGGTACTCGGGGATGAGCACGTTGAACCACAGCAGAATCATCGACACCAGCATGGTCACCAGCACCAGCAGGCCAACGCCCCACACGCACGCCGAATACAGCAGGCCTTGCTCCTTACGCTCATGCATGAAGGTCGGCAGGCCGACGAACAGCAGAAACGTCGAATAGATCGACGCGGCGCCGAGAACCAGAATTGCCAGCCAGCGGCTCGGGTACAGCCCGGCAATGCCGGCGAGGAAAAACGGCGTCACCGTGTAGGCGGCAAAACCGATGCATTGATTGAGCGTTGGCCGCGCATCGAATGATCGCGACATCCATCTGATAAACCCGCCGATAATCGCGACACCCGCGACGATCGTCACGTACAGCAACACGCTCAGTTGCAAGGCGCTGGCCGTGCTCAGGCGCACGTTTTCACCCACGGCTAGGCTCCAGCCGACCTGGGTGGTGCCGATGAACAGGCACACGGCTGGAATCAGCGCGAGCAGCAGCAGATGCGCGAGATAGTGGCGGGGATGGGTTTCTTCTTCGCGGCGGATATCGGTCCAGGCGAAGTTGGGTTGGGTGAAAAGTCTGACGAGGGGGGCGGACATGACAACCTCCTGTTCCTGTTGGCCCGTAGGCGCTTACAGGTATGGAGGGATGCCATGCCGCTCGGGTTCAGTTTTTCTGCTGCACGGTTACAGCATCGGTTTGCCGCCGGTCACGCCGTAGCGCTGGCCGGTGATGTAGCTGGCTTCGTCGGAGGCCAGCAGCACGTAAATCGGTGCGACTTCCACCGGTTGGCCGGGACGGCCGAGCGGGGTGCTGCCGCCGAAGTTCTGCACTTCTTCGTCGGGCATGGTCGAGACGATCAGCGGCGTCCAGATCGGGCCGGGTGCGACGCTGTTGACGCGAATTTCCTTCGGCCCGAGCATTTGCGCCAGGCCACCGGTGAAGTTGGCGATCGCGCCTTTGGTGGTGGCGTAGGCCAGCAGGGTTGGTTTGGGCATGTCCGAGTTGACCGAGCTGGTGTTGATGATCGACGAGCCGGGGCGCATGTGTTTGATCGCCGCCTGGCAGATCCTGAACATGGCAGTGATATTCACGTCGAAGGTCATCACCCATTCGTCATCGGGGATTTCTTCGAAGTTTTCGTGGGTCATCTGGAACGCGGCGTTGTTGACCAGAATGTCGATGCGGCCAAAGCGCTCGACGGTCTTGTCGACCAGCGCCTGACATTGCGCCTTCTCGGCGATATCGCCCGGCAGCAGGATGCACTGACGCCCGGCCTGCTCGACCCAGCGTGCGGTTTCCTTGGCGTCTTCGTGTTCATTCAGGTAAGCCACGGCGACATCGGCGCCTTCACGGGCGAAGGCAATCGCCACTGCGCGACCGATGCCGCTGTCAGCGCCGGTGATCAGCGCAATCTTGCCGGCTAGACGGCCGGAACCGACGTAACTTTGCTCGCCGCAGTCTGGATACGGCTCCATCTTGCGTTGCGAGCCGGGCACCGGTTGGGCTTGTTTCGGGAAGGGTGGTTTTGGATAGTCAGTCATCGCAGGGTCTCCTGATTTCAAGGCCAGTGTTCCGGGTTGACCCGGTGGCTTTGCCTTGAGTTCGATCGGATTTGCGTTGGATTTTGGTTGGCTATGCAAAACCAATGTGGGAGCGAGCCTGCTCGCGAAAGAGTCTGTCAGACGGTAAATATGTCGACTGACAGACCGCTTTCGCGAGCAGGCTCGCTCCCACAGGGGATCATTTACACAGGGGAATCTCGGGGCAGGATCAGAGATTGCGGTTGGCCAAAGCCCGCTCCATCCGCGCAATCCCTTCTTCGAGCAACGCCCTCGGGCAACCGAAGTTCAAGCGCACGAACTGCTGATGCCGGTCACCGAAATCGAGCCCGGCACTCAGCCCGACCTTGCCCTGTTCGAGGAAGAACCGCTGCGGATCCGGCAGGTCGAGCGCGGTGCAATCGAGCCACGCCAGATACGTGCCCTGCGGCACATTGATGGTCACGCCCGGCAGCCGCGTGCGTACGGCGTTCACCAGCCAGTCGCGGTTGGCCTGCAGGTAGATTTTCAATTCCGCGAGCCAAGGCCCGGCTTCGCTGTAGGCGACGCGGGTGGCTTCCATGCCCAGCGGGTTGACGCTGTCGACCATGCCGCAGCGGGCGTGGTTGACGCGCTCACGCAGGGCGGCGTCCTGGATGATCATGAACGAGGTCTTCAGACCGGCGATGTTGTAGGCCTTGCTCGCCGACATCAGGGTGATCGTGCGTTTCGATATTTCCGGGCTCAGCGATGCGGTGGGAATGTGCACGCGGCCGTCGAAGCACAGTTCGGCGTGAATTTCGTCGGATATGATCCACGCGTCCTGCGCTGCGCAGATATCCGCGACTGCCTGCAACTCTTCGCGGTCGAAGACCTTGCCGAGCGGGTTGTGCGGGTTGCTCAACAGCAGGGCGCCGCCGCCTTTCAGCGACTCGCGCAGTGCGTCCAGCGGCGTGGCGTAAGTGCCATCGGCCTGGGCGTTGAATTCCAGCTCGACCTTGTTCAGGCCCCAATGCGCCGGCGCATGACGCAGCGGCGGGTAGTTCGGCACTTGCACGACGACATTCTGCTGCGCCTGGACCAACGCCTTCAGCGCCATGTTGAAGCCGGATTCCACGCCCGGCAGGAAGATCAGCTCCTGCGGTTTGACCTGCCATGAATACTTGTTCCACAGGTCGGCGACGATGGCTTCACGCAGGTTGTCCTGGGCCACGCTGTAACCGAGCAGCGGGTGCAGCAGGCGCTGTTGCAGGGCTTCGACGATGACCGGCGGCGCGGCAAAATCCATGTCAGCAACCCACATCGGCAACACATCGGCCGGGTAGCGGCTCCACTTGGTGCTGCCAGTGTGGTGGCGGTCGAACAACTGATCAAAATCGAAAGTCATGCGCGGTCTCGTCAAGGCGGAGTTGGTTCTGCCGGACATTCTATGCGCAACTCGTTCCCTGTAGGAGTGAGCCTGCTCGCAATAGCGATCTGACTGATCGTTCCCACGCTCCGCGTGGGAATGCAGCCCGGGACGCTCTGCGTCCCAGTGGAACGCGGAGCGTCCCTTGAGGCGTTCCCACGCAGAGCGTGGGAACGATCAATACCTCGAGATTGCAGATGAAACACCCGACGGTCGGTTTTCACACAATCGGCAAGGTCTTTGTCTACAGTGAAAAAGTCGGCGCCAAGGCGTCGCAACCGTGATTGTCCAGATAAAGCCCGGCACAAGTACCGGGTTCCACCTGATCAGGAGTGCACGATGGATCTCAGCCGTCGTCAGTTCTTCAAGGTCGCCGGTATCGGCCTTGCAGGCTCAAGCCTGGGCGCGTTGGGCATGGCCCCGACGGCGGCCTTCGCCGAGCAGGTGCGTCACTTCAAGCTCGCCCACACCCGTGAAACCCGCAACACCTGCCCGTATTGCTCGGTCGGTTGCGGTTTGATCATGTACAGCCAGGGCGATGCCGGCAAGAACGTGGCGCAAAACATCATTCATATCGAAGGCGACGCCGACCACCCGGTCAATCGCGGCACCCTGTGCCCGAAAGGCGCGGGCCTGCTCGACTTCATTCACAGCCCCGGCCGCTTGCAGTACCCGCAGGTGCGCAAGCCCGGCAGCAATGAATGGACGCGCATCGGCTGGGACGAAGCCCTCGATCGCATCGCCGACCTGATGAAGGCCGACCGCGACGCCAACTTCATCGAGAAAAATGCCAACGGACAAACGGTGAATCGCTGGCTGAGCACCGGTTTCCTCGCGGCATCGGCGGCATCCAACGAAGCCGGCTACATCACTCAGAAGGTGATTCGCAGCCTCGGCCTGCTGGGGTTCGATAACCAGGCACGTGTCTGACACGGCCCGACGGTGGCAAGTCTTGCCCCGACGTACGGCCGTGGTGCCATGACCAAC
>NZ_RCOA01000034.1:0-76336 GCF_004307585.1 Pseudomonas sp. Sample_20
CCCCCATACCTTCGTATACCCCCCTTCCACCCATGCGTAGCCCACGCACACCGATGGACAACTGCGCTCGCAGCCTCCCCGCCCTAGCATGGCTCTACACAGCGGGCGATTGAGCGCCAGGCAGTACGGCAAGCAGTTACGGCGGCCAGTGATCGTCACGCCAGAGTCCGCATCAGACTCGGGTGTCATCCATCCATCAGCGTCAGGGAGCACATTATGAAACAGCAATTATTGGTGATCGGTGCAGGGTTCGGCGGGCTGTGGAGTGCGCTGAGCGCTGCGCGTTTGCTGGATATGCATGCCCGTCAGGATGTCGAGATCACGCTGCTCGCCCCGCAAGCCGAATTGCGTATTCGCCCGCGCTTCTACGAGCCGGACGTGCACAGCATGTACGCGCCGCTCGACGCCCTGTTCGATGCGGTGGGTGTGCGCTTCGTCAAAGGCACCGCTGAAAGCATCGACGCCCGGGCGCGCCGAGTCGGCTACCGCGACGAGGCCGGGCGTCCGGGTGAACTGGCCTACGATCGGCTGGTTCTCGCCAGCGGCAGCCAGCTCGCTCGGCCTCCGGTGCCAGGCCTCAAGGAGCATGCGTTCGATGTCGATCAGATCGAATCCTCGGCGCGTCTGGAACGTCATCTCATCGCCCTCGGCAACCAACCGCCCAGCGTTGCGCGCAACACCGTGGTGGTCGCCGGTGGCGGTTTCACCGGGATTGAAACTGCGACGGGAATGCCGGCGCGCCTGCGTGCGATCCTCGGTGAGGATCAAGACCTGCGCGTGATCATTGTCGATCGCAGCAAGGACATCGCCGCGACCATGGGTGATGGCATTCGCCCGTCGATCATCGAGGCGTCCAATGACCTGGGTATCGAATGGATCGTCGATGCCAGCGTTGCCGCTGTGGATGCCAATGGCGTCACCCTCGCCGATGGCCGCCACATCGAAAGCCAGACCGTGATCTGGACCGTAGGTTTCCGCGCCAGCCCGCTCACCGAACAACTCGACGCCGAACGCGATGGCCAGGGCCGCCTGCACGTCGATGGCAACCTCAAGGTGCACGGCATCGATCACGTCTTTGCCGCTGGTGATGTCGCTCGCGCCGCCACAGACGACTTCGGCAACTATGCTGCGATGTCTTGCCAGCACGCGATCAGCCTGGGTCGCTACGCCGGCAACAACGCCGCCGCCGATCTACTCGGCGTCGCTCCGACAATGTATCGCCAGCCCAAGTACGTGACTTGCCTGGATCTGGGCGCCTGGGGCGCGGTATACACCGAAGGCTGGGATCGTCAGCTGAAGCTGGTGAAGGCCGAAGCCAAAGAGCTGAAGACGCAGATCAACACGGTGTGGATCTACCCGCCCGCCGCAGATCGTCGCGCTACCCTCGCGGCCGCCGATCCGCTGATCCCTGTAGCCTGATTTCACCTCCGCTTTAGCCCTGAAAACAAGGAGAACACCATGACCCTGCATCTGGATTCCTTCACCGCCAACCGCGCGGTGGCCCTGCAAACGCAAAGCGAAGAACTGGTGCCGTCGCGCTACGCCCTGCGCCTGGGCGACATTGACGTGATGGTGATCAGCGACGGCGTGTTGCCGTTGCCGACCCAGACCATGTCAACCAATGCCGACCCCGCCGACCGTGCCGCCTGGTTCAAGGAAATGTATCTGGGCCCTGACGCCTTCGACTGGGCGCTCAACGTGCTGGTGGTGCGTAGCGGCGAACAAGTCATCCTCGTCGACGCCGGCCTCGGTGGCCAATTCCCCGGTTTCCCGCGTGCCGGGCAGTTCCCCAAGCGCCTGGCCGCTGCCGGGGTGGATCTCGCCGACATCACTGATATCGTCATCACGCACATGCACATGGACCATATCGGCGGCCTGCTGGTCGACTCGGTGAAGAGCCGTCTGCGTCACGACGTGCGCATCCACGTCACCGCGGCCGAAGTGAATTTCTGGTCCACGCCAGACTTCACCAGCACCGACATGCCCGCACCAGTACCAGACGTCCTGCGCAGCACCGCCAACGCGTTCATCGACCACTATGAAAGCAAGTTGCACATCTTCGAAGACGAATGTCAGGTTGCACCTGGCGTAGTTGCAAAACTCACCGGTGGTCATACGCCAGGGCACTGCGTGGTCTACGTCAACTCCGGTGGCGAGCGCCTGACCTTTGCCGGTGACGCATTGTTCCCGGTGGCGTTCGATCACCCCGACTGGCACAACGGTTTCGAACACGATCCGGCCAAATCGGTGGAAGTGCGCGTGCGCATGCTCAAGGAAGCCGCCGCCAGCGGCGAGCTGTTCGTCGCCACGCATCTGGCCTTCCCTTCGGTGGGTAGGGTCGCGATCAATGGTGCTGCTTTCCGTTGGATACCTGCGATTTGGGATTACTGATTGCGCGCCTGAAATCTTCGCCCGGCTTCTGCCGGGCGAAACCTTTTTCACCGCCATTGCTACGCAGAGCCGTGCGGGCGGTGACCATACTTCGGTTGCTGTGTACCCTTTCTGCATCAAGCAAATCTGTGCAGAGGAAAGGGTGTTGGCATATCTGGATTGGGTGCAATGGCCGGCGATGCTGGTCACCGTTCTGGCCGCGTGGCTGATCGGTTCGCAACGACCGCAACGGCGCATGAGCGGCTTCGTTTGTTTCAGTCTGAGCAATTTGCTGTGGGTGATCTGGGGCGTCCATGCCGGGGCTTACGCGCTCATCGTTCTGCAGCTCTGCCTGTTCCTGATGAACCTGCGCGGCTTCATGAAGAACCGCGTTTTAGAGCGCTGAGTGACGCTGATCATCCGGCCAGAAAATCCTTTGAATTTTTCTTGTCGGACAAAATCATTTACGTATGAGCGTAAGGAGGAACTCATGCGTAGCACCGATATTTTCGTCATCGAATACAAACATCACGACCAGCCAAAATCATTCGTCATCCGCGCCAAGAGTATGCGCAACGCCGACGCTTGGCATTGGGCGAGCTGTGACGCCGGTATTGCGCCGATTCCGAAACCGGGTAAACCACCGTTGAAAGTGGTTTCCAAACCCCAGGCCGAGCGTTATGGGATTACGGAGGTGAAGTGGCGCGAGACGGCTGCGCTGGACTGGACGGAGGCTTAGGCAAATCGGGTCGCCTGGCTGAGCTTGCACGTCAGCCAGGCGCTCCAGAACAAACTGCTGAAAAACCGTGTTGCATCGCCGAACCCGGCACCATGTAACAAAGCCTGTACCGCCGCCTCCGAGTGCGGCGGATCAGCGCCCTGCAAAATCTTCCCGAGTTTCGCCTGCACCTCGTCAGCGGTTGCGCCCTGCTGTCGCCAGCGCTGGCTCCAGGCTTGCAGCAGCAACGGCTGACTGGCGTAAGCGTAATGATTGCCGGCCACGATCAATGGCGCGCCGGGTTTGAGGCGGGCCTGAATGGAGCGCAGTATTTGTTGCTTGGCCTCGTCACCGCCCAGGTGATGGAGTACACCGATCAGGGTGGCGGCGTCGAAAGATGCGTCGGCCGGCAAGTCTTCGACATGACCGAGATGTATCTGGACTCTGTGCAATAGATCATTGGCGCGCAGATGTTCGGTCGCAGCATCGAGCATCGGCCCGGAAGGATCGACCGCAGTGAAGTGCCAATCCGGCTCCAGCGCGGCCATGGCGATGATTTCCTGCGCGGTGCCCCCCGCGCCCACCACCAGCACGTTTGCCGGACGCGACTGCCCAAGGCTGGCGGCGAGCATGCAGGCCGACAGGTCGTGACAGGCATCGTAGCCAGCCAAGGCAATGCGGCTTTGCCGGGCATATTCATTGGCGCGGGAGGTGTCGAATTTGCCGGCGGCGTCAGTGGCGGGTTGGGTCATGGCGATTCTCCTTGTCTTTGCGACACGCTACGCGGTGAGCGTGGAGAAGAAAAATCCAATGATTTCATGGGGGGCATTCCGCTGGGGAATGTGTGGATGTCATCCCGGCGAAGTAAAAGTGATGCAGAGCGTCAGCGGATGGGTCCCCACGCAGGAGCGCGGGAACGATCCATAACAACTAAGACCAGAACCCTTTATGCGGCTCAGCCGCCTCTGCCTCCAGCATCGGCCCGAAGACACTGACCGTGCGCTGCCCTCTGGCAAACACTTCGCGACACGGCAACGAGAACGTCGGGTTCTCCGGATGATCGCCGGTCAGCCCGAGCAAAGCATGTTCCGACAACGCATACACCACTCGCCCGACACCGGTCCAATACACCGCGCCCGCGCACATGCAGCAAGGTTCGGCGCTGGTATACAGCGTGCACGCCTCCAGCTCCGGGGGTGACAACCGCTTCGCCGCCGCAGCGACCGCGACCAGTTCGGCATGCTGAGTGGGATCACCTTCTGGCGGCATCGAATTGTTGCCCGCTTCGGCAATGACCTTGCCGTCGCGGTCCGCCACCAGCGCCGCAAACGGGTGCCGGCCACGTTGTTTCGACGCCTGCGACAGGGCGATGGTCTGGCGCAGCAATGCCAGGTCCAGATCGCTGACGCCGGCCGGAACAAGCTGAGTGAATTGATTCATGGGTAACTCCTGGGCAGTGGGAAAAGACAAAGGTCAGTCAGCCAGTTCGGCCACGGATGCGCCGACGGCGTCGGTCGATGGTTTTTGTTTGTTGAGCAGTACGTTGAGCAGAATGGCGGTGATCGCACCGAGAAAAATGCCGCTATCGAGCACCAGTTTCAGCGTCGGGCCGACATGTTCGAACAGGGCCGGAAACGACATTGGCAAGACGCCGACGCTGACCGACACCGCAACAATGATGGCGTTGCGTGTGCCTTCGAACTGCACCCGTGACAATTCCTGAATGCCCGCCACCGTGGTCATGCCGAACATGACGATCGCGCAGCCGCCCAGCACTGGAGTGGGCACCGCCGCAATCAGCGCGCCAAGCTTGGGGAACAAGCCCATCAACACCATGATCGCGCCAGCGGCGGCGACGACGAAGCGGCTCTTGATGCTCGAAAGCGCAATCAGGCCGGTATTTTGCGTGAAGGCGTTGTAGGGAAAACTGTTGAACACACCACCGAGCATGGTCGACAAGCCGTCGGCGCGGAAGGCGTTGCCGAGGGTCTGCTGCGTAGTCGGTTTGCCGACCAGTTTGCCGATGGCCAGGCAGTTGCCAGTGGTCTCGGCCATGATCACCAGCATCGCCAGGGTCATGATCAGAATCGGTACCAGAGAGAACTCCGGCGGACCGAAGGCCATTGGCGCGCTCAACTCGAACCACGCCGCCTCGCTGACCCGATTGAAGTGCGTCATGCCGCAGGCGGCAGCGATCAGGCTGCCGACAAACAAGCCGATGAGCACACTGAGATTGCCGATGAAACCGCTGAATTTCGCATAAATCACCAGCGTCACACTGACCGTGGCCAGGCCCAGCAGCAGATTGGCCGGGCGACCGAAGTCAGGCGAATCGGGATTACCACCACCCAGCCAGATTGCCGCCGCCGGCATCAGTGAAATACCGATGATGGTGATCAGGCTGCCAATCACCACGGGCGGAAAGAATCGCAGCAAGCGGCTGAACACCGGCGCCAGTGCGATGGTCAGGAAGCCGGCGGCGATCACCGCCCCGAAGATCTGGCTGAGGCCGAACTCCTTGCCGATCATGATCATCGGCGCCAGCGCAATGAACGAGCAGCCCTGAATCAACGGTAACCGCGCGCCGAACTTCCAGAAACCGAGGGTCTGAATCAGCGTCGCCACACCGGACGTCAGCAGGTTGGCGTTGATCAGTAAAACCACCTGAGCCGACGTCAGCCCCATCGCACTGCCGAGAATCAGCGGCACCGCCACCGCTCCCGCATACATCACCAGAACATGCTGCAGACCGAAGGTGAAAAGCTGCCGCAGGGGCAACACCTCGTCGACCGGGTGAACGCGCTGTGTAGTCATGGCACAAGCTCCTGAAGGGGCAGCGTTGGTTGTAATCGCGGGCGCTCAGGGACAGACGCACAAACAGAATCGGCCCCGGCGTTCGAAGACGCGGGGTCATCCTTGAATGTTTTTAACGATGAAACAAATTGGCAACCATCGCTTTTTTCGATGGCAAAGACGCGGCACAATCGCCGTCTCGCTCAACCTCGGAGTACACCGCGTGCGCTTCTCACTCGATCAGTTGCTGATGTTCGTCCAGGTGGTGAAAAGCGGCTCGTTCTCCGCCGCCGGGCGCAAGCTGGGCAAGACGCAATCGACCATCAGCGCAGCGATCGCCAATCTGGAAACCGACCTTGGCGTCGAGCTGTTCGACCGCAGCAACCGCAGCCCTGCCCTCACCGCCAGCGGGCATAAATTACTGGTGCAGGCAGAGGCGGTACTGGAGCGCTGCATGACCTTCGAGGCCCACGCTGATTGCCTTTCCGATAGCGTCGAACCGAGCCTGACCCTGGCGATTGAAACGCCGTACGGCCCGATCATGCCGGTGCTGCAAGCGTTCGAGCAGGCCTTCCCGTTTGTCGATCTGATCATTCGCCACCCGGTCTACGGCGATGTCAGCGAACTGGTCAGCAGTGGCGAGGCGGTGCTGGGCGTGGCGTTTTCGCAGCCGGGCTATCCTCGGGAACTGGCGTTCCAGCAACTGGGCAAACTGATCATGCTGCACGTCTGCCATCCCGATCATCCGTTGGCGAAACTGGACAACGTCACCTTCGACGATTTGCATGTGCACCGGCGCCTGGCGTTCAGTGCGCACGTCAGCAAACTGCCGAGCAGTGAATACCTGCGTTCGACGCAACTGTGGCAAGCGGAAAGCTATCTGGCCCTGCTCGAAATGGTCCGCGCCGGCCTCGGCTGGGCGACCCTGCCGCGCCAGCTGATCCAGCGTGAACTGGGCAATGGCGAACTGGTCGAGTTGCAGCTGTCGGCGTACCCGCATACCGACTGGCAAATCGGCGTCGACCTATTGTGGGCGCGCCAACGGCCCTTGGGCACGGCCGAGCGCTGGCTGAAGGAGAAGCTGCAGGCCACCAAGGTTTATGAACGCGATCGCAACGGGCAGATCACTACGCTGTGATCATTTGGCAAACACCTGACTCATATCTTTGAACGCCTTGAATTCCAGCGCATTGCCGCAGGGATCGAGTAGAAACATGGTCGCCTGTTCGCCGACCTGACCCTTGAATCGAATGTAGGGCTCGATCACAAATTGCGTGCCGAATGACTTCAGTCGCTCGGCCAGTGCCTCCCATTGCTCCCACTGCAAAATGATGCCGAAGTGCGGGACCGGTACGTCGTGACCGTCTACCGGGTTGCTATTAACGCTTTGCTGGGCAGCCGTTTTCGGCTGTTCGTGGATCACCAATTGGTGGCCGTAGAAGTTAAAGTCGACCCATTGCGCGCTGGACCGCCCCTCCTCCAGGCCGAACACTTCACCGTAAAAACGCCGGCAAGCGGCGAGGTCGTAAACCGGGATGGCGAGGTGGAAAGGTGAAAGGCTCATCAGGCACTCCGGTAATCGCGTTGCTGGAAATATGGCAACGGCGCACCGCTGCTGATCGAGGTTCGAAAACAGCCTAGATCAAAAACCCGCCAGACGCCGACCCGACATGTCACGAGAAGGCGCGGCTATCGATACGCGCCACGGCTATCCGCCCGGTTTCACTGCCCGCGCCTGACAACCTGTCGGTGACAATCCTCCGGGCTCAGCACGGCACCGGCTCTGGAGCGTACGACAATGGTTTCAACGGGCTCGGCCCGTTCGTTGTCGAGCAGAATCGAGTGCTCCTCGCCTTCCGCAAACAGAAAGCGCTCACCCCACTGCCGCAGGCTGACCACGATGGGGAACACCGCGCGGCCCATGTCGGTGAGCACGTATTCCTTGTAGGCACTGCCGTCCGACGCGGGCTGAATCTGCAACACGCCGAGCTCGACGAGCATTTTCAGTTTGACCGTGAGGATGTTCTTGGCCAGGCCCAGACGTTTCTGGAATTCGCTGAACCGGCGCACGTCATCGAACGCATCGCGAATGATCATCAAGGCCCAGCGATCGCCAATGGCTTCGAGGGTTCGGGCCACCGGGCATTCGCTCTGCGCCAATGTTTGTTGTCGGGCCATGTGGTTCCTGATGGATCGGCTATTGAATGTGGTTGCATTTAACAACCCGAATGAATAAAGATCAACGTATCGGTTTCGATTCAAAACCACCCTACGAGGAAGCAAGGATGCCGTGTCAGACGCAAAACCTGGTCAATGCGCAAGCCGCAACTGACAGCGCAACGATCGGGCTGAGTCGTTTGCAGACTCTTCTTTTTGCAATCACCTGCGCGATGGCGGTGGCCAATGTTTACTTCGCACAGCCATTGCTGGAATCGATGGCCGCCAGCCTCGGGGTTTCATCCGGTGCAATCGGCGTAGTGGTCACGGCCACGCAAGCCGGGTATGCGGTCGGGCTGCTGTTCATTGTGCCGCTGGGTGATCTGCTCGATCGGAAGAAACTCATCGTCAGCCAACTGCTGTTGTCTGCAACGGCGCTGTGTGCCGTGGGCCTGGCCGAGAGCTGGGGAGTGCTGCTCGGTGCCATGATGCTGGTGGGATTGCTGGCGGTGGTGGTGCAAGTGGTGGTCGCCTGCACCGCCAGCCTTGCTCGTCCGGAACAGCGCGGCGCCGCCGTAGGCACCGTCACCAGTGGCGTGGTGCTGGGCATTTTGCTGGCGCGCTTCGTTTCCGGCGTAGTGGCTGATCTGGCCGGTTGGCGCGGCGTGTATTTTGTCTCGGCAGTCATGATGATCGGCTTGGCCCTGCTGTTATGGCGCACCCTGCCCGCCTCGGCAAAACCGCCCGCGCAGGGCAGTTACTGGCGACTGCTGCGCTCGGTATTGGAATTGTTTTTGACTGAGCGGGTACTGCGCGTGCGCGGCATCTTCGCCCTGCTGATCTTCGCCGCCTTCAGTGTGTTGTGGACGTCGATGGTGCTGCCGCTCAGCGCCCCGCCCCTGTCGTTGTCCCACACGCAGATCGGCCTGTTTGGTCTGGCCGGAGTGGCGGGCGCGCTCGCCGCAGCACGGGCTGGGCGCCTGGCCGATCGCGGCTTGGGCAATCGCACCACCGGCATCGCCCTGGCGCTGCTGACGCTGTCCTGGCTGCCCATCGCATTTGTCGACAGTTCGCTGCTGGCCATGGCTGTCGGAGTGATCCTGCTCGACTTCGCCGTGCAAGCGGTGCACGTCACCAACCAAAGCCTGATCTTCGCCGCACGGCCCGATGCGCAGAGTCGACTGGTCGGTGCGTATATGTGCTTTTACTCGGTGGGCAGTGGTTTGGGCGCTATCGCGGCGACGTATACCTATGCGCACTCTGGCTGGGTGGCGGTGTGTTTTCTCGGAGGCGGGATCAGTGCTGTGGCTTTACTGTATTGGGCATGGCTGGAATACCGCTACTCGCACTGAACCAGTGTGGGAGCGAGCCTGCTCGCGAAGACGGAGCATCAGTCAGCACAGAGTTGTGTGACCTGACGCCTTCGCGAGCAGGCTCGCTCCCACAGGTTGTTGCCAAGTGGAGTTACTTGCCCTCCTCAGGCTTTTCGGTCTGCATCTGCACCGACGGTTTACTTTTATCACCGTCCTTGTTGGGTGCATCGTTGGAATCGAAGCAGCCGCTCAACAGAAACATTGAGCAGAACCCCAGACATACGCAGATTTTTTTCATGACGATCTCCTGTCAGCAGTGGTATCGCTACCCGGTTCAAGCTTGACCTAGCATCGTTTACCCTCTTCCGGGATGTGCGCAAATTCATTGTAGGAGTGCATCGGGCTCTCAACCCTTACTGTGCTCCGGCGACGAGGGCCCTTCCTTGACGCCGCGCGGGCCGGCGATGCCCCACACGATCAGGCCGAGCACCGGGAATACGATCAGACCGATCGCCCAGGCGGCTTTGACGCCGACGCTTTTGTTGCTGCGAAACACACTGACGATCGCCCACAGATCGACCAGCAGAATGATCACCGCCACGGCGATGGAGAAGTAACTGGCTGCCTCGTTCATTTCGCAATCCTCCGATGACTTGTAAGCATTGGGCTGTGAGGCTTTTTCAGCGTTCAAAAAAATTGCGGCCGTGCGGCGCCAAAGGTTCAGCCGCCTTCCGGATCCTGGCGGATCACGGAAATCTTGCCGTTGCGCTCGATGATTGCGAATTTGATCTGGTCGATGGTTTCTATGCCCTGACTGGAGCGCGCAGCCTCCATGACATCCGCCTCGACCAGCCGCGCATGACGCAGGCGTTGGTGCAACAGCTTGCCATTCTCGACAATGATCGTCGGTTCGCCATCAATCAGCCGCGACACCCAACTGGAACGTTGTTTGAGCAGGGAAAAACCGACATCCACAGCGATCAGCGTAATGATCACCAGAAACGCATTGGTCAGGGAAAAATCATCACCAAGCAGCGCTTGCTGGGTGGCTTCACCGATGATCATCAGCAGAACGAAATCAAACGTCGTCAACTCGGCCAGCGAACGCCGGCCGGCAATTTTGAACAGCACCATCAGTGCCAGATACATCGCGAGTGCGCGCAACACCGAGTCCATGGGTCACCTATGGATAAATGAATTGAGTAAGCTTCACTTCGCTCGAGCCCGGCACGCGGATATGGCTGCGAAACAGGCCCAATCCGTCACCGCGCAGCGTCACATAGAGCGTCGCCTGGCCTTGGGCATCCGCCTGCAACCACAAGCGCATGCCCTGTTTTGAGCTGCGCATACGCACCGGGGCCGGTTGCATGGTTTCGACGCTGAAGCCATCGAGCATCTCGCCACCGATGTCGAGTTCGACAGTGGCTGCAGGCGCCGTGTGCACGCTGAGTTTCAGCGGGTTGGTCGAGCCGTTGCGGTGGAACATCTCGTACTCGACCTGGACTTTGCCGTCGTCGCTGCGGGCGTCCTGCGAACTGAGCACGCCACGGGAAAACAACCCCAACAGGCCCAGCAGCATGCACAGCACCAACAGGTACCAACCGATGTGCTCGAAGCGCCAGACCTTCAACTGATAGGCCATGTCCTCCTGCACCGGGAACTGCCGACTGCGCAGATCGGGATGCTCAGCGTCGTGCTTCATCGGCGCCACCCTCCTTCGCCGCGCAACGCGCGACGGTGGTAGTCCGGCAACTGCTGCAGGGCGAATTCAGAAGCGAGGGTCTGCACTTCACTGCGAGATCCGGCAAACCATTGCTGGGTGCTGAACAGAAAATGTTTGTCATCGAACTGGAATGCCCAGGCGAAACACACCGTACCGGCCTTGATGCCATCCATATCGTCGGGTCCGAGAATGCCGGTGGTGGCAACGGCAACGTTGGCGGTGCTGTCGCGCAACGCACCGATGGCCATTTCACTGGCCACTTCCACGCTGGTCAGATTGAAGGTGTCCATGGTCGCCGGGCTGACGTGCAGCAGGCGCTGCTTGGCTTGCGGCGAATAGACCACATAGCCGCACTCGATCAGCTCGCCGCTGCCGGGGACTTCCGACAGCAACATGACGATTTCCCCGGCCGTGCAGGATTCGGCGGTGGTGATGATCAGCGAATGTTGGCGCAGGTATTCAATCGTTTCCTTGGCGATGGACATGGCATGTTCTCGAAGCTGTTATTGCCGGTTGACCGCTCGCTGGGCGGATCATTCCGCCGGATTGGATGAGCGTGTAAGCGCCTCTTGCAGTGAAAGTTTTCCGCCCCGTTCAGCGCGATCACCTACCCTCATAGTCTGTGTGAACCACTCGAGCCCGCCGCCCCCATGCGCTGTTCATTCAAGTCGTTGTTTTTGATTCTGTTGCTGCTACTGATGCCGGGCAGCGCTGCGCTGTGGGCGGCGGATGTTGCCGCGCCGGCAAACTCCGGCACAGCGCCAATGCCGGTGATTTCGCAAAGCGATCTGCAAGCCCTGCAACAACGCCTGGACGGGCTCAAGCAGCAGATTTCGGCGGCAAACAATTACAACCAGCTCGAAGGCCCGCAGGATCGGGTGCAGGCGTTCATTCTCGATGTCGATCGGTTGTCGGCAGCGCTGTTGCCGCAACAGGCGCAACTGGCGGTGCAACTGGGCGTGCTCGGCACGGCGCCCGACGCCGAGGTAGCCGCCGAGCAAGCCGATATCGTCGCGCAGCGGGCGGCGCTGGCGGAGCAGAAAAGCAAGATCGATGGCACCCTGAAAAGCCTCGCCGCACTGAAACAGAACGCCGCCGATCTGATCACGCAAATCGCCGGCATCCGCCGCACCCTGCTGGAAAGCGAACTGACCCTGAGCACGCGCAGCGTATTGAGCCCGTATTTCTGGACACCGCTGGTCAATCCAAGCGAAGACGACCGCCAGCGCCTGCGACTGTTCGTCGAGCAGGTCGCTGACGTATGGGCGACGGTCTGGGCGCCGGGCGAGCGCTTCTACACCTGCGTACTGGTGCTATTGGCGCTGCTGATCTGGACCTTCGGCCGACGTCTGGCTGAGCGCGGGCTGACCTGGTTCTGCATTCATCGCGTGGCGGAGGGCCGACTGCGCCGCAGTGCCTTGGCCTTCGCCTCAGCCATAGCGACCTTCGTCACCACCGCCATCGCCCTGAAGCTGCTGTTCTACGCCTGCACCCGCCACGACGCGCTGCCGCCGGTGCTGGAAACTTTCTCCGAAGAGTTCGAGAAAGTCGTCTATGCCTGCGTGCTGATCACCGGGCTCAGCCGCGCATTGCTCTCCACCGCGCACCCATCCTGGCGCCTGCCGTCAATTGCCGATCCAGTGGCGCTGGCCCTCAAGCCTTATCCGCGAATCCTCGCCTGCTCGTTGCTGGTGTTGGTGACGCTGGTGCAAGTCGCCAATGCCACAGGCATGAGCAGCCACATCGTGATGGCCGGGCGCGGCGTGATTTCCATGGTGGTACTGGCGATCATCGGCACGATGCTGTTGCGCGTCGGCAAAGTGCGCAAGGCCTTGGTCGCAGCCAATGACCCATCGGCGACCAACAGCGTGTTCGCCGGGCTGATCTACAGCGTCGCCAGTCTCTCGATGTTGGTGACGGCTATTGCGCTGCTGGCCGGCTATGTTTCGCTGGCACGGTTCATCAGTTATGAGCTGGTGTGGGGCTATGTCGTGCTGTCGGGCTTCTACTTGCTGATTCAGCTGGTCAAGGACGCCTGTGAGCACCTGTTTTCGCCGAAACACGCGAGCGGCCAGGCGCTCAAGCAATTGCTCGGCGTCGGCGATCGGCGCCTTGAGCAGACGTCGATCCTGTTGTCCGGGGTCAGCCGCGCCGGCCTGATGCTGATGGCGCTGATTTCGTTGTTTGTCGGCGGCATCGGCACCACGCTTGGCCAACTGGTCACCAACATCATGTCGATCCTTGGCGGCGCCGGTTTGCGCAAGCTGAATATTGTCCCGGCGCATCTGCTCAACGCACTGCTGGCACTGCTGATTGGCATCTGGCTGATCCGTGCATTAAGCCGCTGGCTCGACAACGAATTCCTGCCCAAGACCGACATGGACCCGGGCATGTGCGCGTCACTGAGCACGCTGTTTTCCAACATCGGCTACGCCTTTGTGATTCTGCTGACGCTGTCGTCGCTGGGCGTGCAGTGGACCAACCTGGCGTGGATCGTCAGTGCGCTGTCAGTGGGTATCGGTTTTGGCTTGCAGGAAATCGTCAAGAATTTCGTCTCCGGCCTGATCCTGCTCACCGAGCGCCCGGTCAAGGTCGGCGACCTGATCAGCATCAGCGGCGTCGAGGGCGACATCCGCCGGATCAACGTGCGTGCCACGGAAATCCAGCTCAGCGACCGCTCGATCGTGATCGTGCCCAACTCGCAACTGATCTCGCAGAACCTGCGCAACGTCACCCTTGGCGGCAGCGCTCAGGGCGTGGCGTCGCTGGAGCTGGTTTTCCCGCTGGATATTGATCCTGAAGAGGTCAAACAACTGCTGCTGGATGCGTATCACGAGAACGAAACCATCCTCGATAAACCGGCGCCGTTCGTGCGTTTCAGCAAATTGTCGCCGGACGGCATAACCCTCACGGTCACCGGCTATGTCGGCAGCCCGAGGATTGTCGGGCTGACCAAGAGCGATTTGTTGTTTGAGGTGCTGAAGCGGTTGGGCGCAGCGGGGATTGCGCTGGCGAAACCGCCAGCGGCGTGATTCGGTTAGCGCTTGCCCGTGTTGTCGATGCGGGCCGTGCTGCTGCGTGGCGTCAGCTCGAACGGCAGGATGACATGCCGCTCTGTCAGCGGCTGTTTTTCGATCAGGGCAATCAACATCTCGACCGCCTTGGCCCCGAAGGCCTCGGCCGGTTGCGAGATGGTGGTCAGCGGCGGATCGCAGTACGCAGCCATGGGAATGTCATCGAAACCCACCAGGGAAATATCCTCGGGCACACGCAGCCCGGCCTGCCGGATGCGCTTGAGCGCACCAATGGCCATTTCATCGTTTTCGCAGAACAGCGCGCTCGGCCGCTCGGCCAAGCCGAGCATCTTTTGCGCGCCTGCATAACCGGCCTCGAGGCTGAAATTGCCATGGCAGATCAGTGCTTCATCGAAGGCAATCCCGGCCTCGCGCAATGCCGCTTCGTAACCTGCCAGTCGATCCAGGGTCAGCGGGCTGTTTTTTGAGCCTTTGATCAGGCCGATGCGTCGATGTCCCAAGGCGATCAGGTGGTCGGTCATGGCTTTGGCGGCGGCGACGTTGTCCAGGCTGATGGTTGGATAACGCCCGGCCTTGATCACTTCGCAGGCGTTCACGATCGGCGGCACATCGGCGTCGGCCGGGGCGTTTTCGAAAGGATCGTAAGCGCGCAACTGGATCACTCCGTCGGCCTGATAGGCGTAAACCAGCTCGGCGAATTGTCGCTCCAGTTCTTCCCGGCCCTGGGTGTCGCACAGCAGCAGGCGATAACCGGCCGCCTGCGCCGCTTGCTGCGCGCCGCTGATGACGCGGGCGAAGAAGGTATTGGCGATGGTCGGCACCAGAATCACCAGATTGCCGGTGCGCCGCGAACGAAACTGCACGGCCATCAGGTTCGGCCGATAGCCGGCCTGCTCCACGGCGGCCATGACGCGCTCACGGGTTGGCGCGAGCACACGCTCGGGCGATTTCAAAGTCCTCGAAACCGTCGCCACGGAAACCCCGGCCAGCCGAGCCACTTCGCGAATATTGGACAAAAACACCTCGTTGATTCATGCCGATCAGGCGCGGAGCTTACCGCAGGCGACGAGCGATCGAAACGCTGTCGATCATCCGCTGGCATTTGACACTCGGCTAATTCAAGCCTAGATTTCGCCCACGATGTAACCGGTTACATCGCTCATCAACATTGCATCCAGCTACCGAGACGACTGCCATGTACGCTGCCGCAAAAATAAGAATGGGTTTTGTTGGAGGCGGTGAAGGTTCATTCATTGCCCGTGCCCACCGGCAAGCCGCCGGCCTCGACGGACGCTTCGAACTGGTCTGCGGCGCATTCAGCCGCGACTCGGAGAATAATCAGCGCACCGCCGCGGCCTTGGGTGTCGCGGCCGAGCGTTGTTACGACGACTGGCAAACCCTGCTCGCCCGCGAGGCCGCCCTGCCCGCCGAGCAGCGCATGCAACTGCTGGTCATCGTCACTCCCAATCACCTGCACGCACCAATTGCCCGTGAGGCATTGAGCGCCGGTTTTCATGTGTTCAGCGAGAAACCCGCGGCGCTGAACCTCGCCGAGGTGCAGGCGCTGCACTCGGTGGTCATCAACAGCCAGCGAATTTACGGCCTGGCGCATACCTACCTCGGTTACGCGATGGTCTGGCAGGCCCGCGAAATGGTCGCCAGCGGCGTGCTCGGGCGCGTGCGCAAAGTCCTCGTCGAGTACCCGCAAGGCTGGCTCAGCACCGATGTCGCCGGGCAAGGCAACAAGCAGGCCGGCTGGCGCGACGACCCGACGCAATCCGGGATCGGCGGCTGCATCGGCGACATCGGCACCCATGCGTTTTCCCTCGCCGAGTTCGTTGCCGGCCAGTCGATCCAGTTCATCAGCGCAATGCTCGGCTCGCATGTCGAGGGTCGGCAACTGGATGACGATGTGGCGATGCTGTTCAAAATGCGCGACGGCGCCAGTGGTGTATTGCTCGCCAGCCAGGTCTGCGCCGGTGAGGAAAACCCGCTGAAGATCCGCGTCTACGGGGACAAGGGCGGCCTGGAATGGCGCCAAGAGGATCCGGCCAGCCTGATTCATCGACCGTTGAACGAGCCGATGCGCGTTCTGCGCTCCGGGGTCGATCAGCCGTGGCTGTGTGCCGCCGCAACTCAACGCATGCGCCTGCCTGCGGGGCATCCCGAAGGTTATCTGGAAGCCATGGCCAACCTGTACGGCGATCTCGCCGAAGCGATTGTGCATGGCGCCGAGGGCCATCAGGCACCGGGCGTACCGGGCATCGAGACCGGCCTGCGCGGCATGGCCTTCATTGAAACCGCCATCGCCAATCACCTTGGCAATGAAAAGTGGAGCGAGATCCCCGGCCCACTGACAGGAGCCCAGCACAATGAACAGTGATCAGCAAAATTCGACTGGCCTGAAAGGTCCGGGGATTTTCCTCGCGCAATTCATCGCCGACGAAGCGCCTTTCGACTCCCTCGCCAACATTGCCGAGTGGGCGGCCTCGCAAGGCTACAAAGCCATCCAGGTACCGACCCTCGGCACACGGTTCATCGATTTGCAGCGCGCCGCTGAGAGCCAGGATTACTGCGACGAACTCATCGCCGTCTGCGCCCGCGCCGGTGTGGTGATCAGCGAGTTGTCGACGCACCTGCAAGGGCAATTGGTCGCGGTGCATCCGGCGTTCGACAGTCTGTTCGACGACTTCGCCCCGCCAGCGTTGCGCGGCAAGCCGCAGGAGCGCACCGAGTGGGCGATCAAGCAGTTGAAACTGGCCGCCCGTGCCAGCCAACGTCTGGGACTTACCGCCCATGCAACCTTTTCCGGTGCCCTGCTCTGGCCCTACGTCTATCCATGGCCGCAACGTCCGGCCGGTTTGGTCGAGCAAGGTTTCGCCGAACTGGGCAAACGCTGGCTGCCGATTCTCGACTGCTTCGAAGAGGCTGGCGTTGATCTGTGCTACGAAATCCATCCCGGCGAAGACTTGCATGACGGCGCGTCGTTCGAACAGTTTCTCGAAGCGGTGAATCATCACCCCCGCGCCGCAATTCTGTATGACCCGAGCCACCTGCTGCTGCAGCAAATGGATTACCTCGGCTTCATCGATCGCTATCACCAACGCATCCGCATGTTTCACGTCAAGGATGCCGAGTTCCGCCCTGATGCGCGCTCCGGCGTCTACGGCGGCTATCAGCGTTGGGTCGAGCGTCCCGGGCGCTTTCGCTCGCTGGGCGACGGCCAGATCGATTTCAAATCGATTTTCAGCAAATTGTGCCAATACGACTTCAACGGCTGGGCCGTGCTCGAGTGGGAGTGCTGCCTGAAAGACTCCGCACAGGGCGCTGCGCAAGGCGCGGCGTTCATCGAGCGACACATGATCCGCAGGACCGCCAAGGCCTTCGACGATTTCGCCGGGGTCAGCGCCGATGCCGCTTCCAACCGGCGCTTGCTCGGCCTGACTGACGACTGACTCATCCGCGTTACCGACATAAAAACAATACGGTGATCTGAAATGAACGTAATGAATGCGCGACTCAGCGTGATGATGTTTTTGCAGTTCTTTATCTGGGGCGGCTGGTTCGTCACCCTCGGCACTTTTCTGGCGACAACGCTGGCTGCCAGCGGCGGCCAGGTCGGCATGGCCTTCGCCACGCAATCCTGGGGCGCGATTCTGGCGCCGTTTGTCATTGGCTTGATTGCCGACCGTTTCTTCAACGCCGAACGCATTCTGGCAGTGCTGCATCTGCTTGGCGCAGTGTTGCTCTATCAGCTCTATCGCGCGGCAGACTTCAGCGCGTTTTATCCCTATGTGCTCGCCTACATGATGGTCTACATGCCGACATTGGCACTGGTGAACGCCGTGGCGTTCCGCCAGATCAAAGACCCGGCGCTGGAGTTCTCGCGCATTCGCGTGTGGGGCACGGTGGGCTGGATCGTCGCCGGCGTGGTGATCAGCTTCGTGTTCGCTTGGGACTCGCAGCAAAGCATCGCGGCCGGAGGCTTGCGCAATACGTTCCTGATGTCCGCCGTCGCGTCGCTGTTGTTGGGGCTTTACAGCTTCAGTCTGCCGAACACTGCGCCGTTGAAAAGCGCAGCCGGCTCATCAAGCCTCAAGCAGATGCTCGGCGTCGATGCGTGGGGTTTGCTCAAGGATCGCAGCTATCTGGTGTTCTTCCTCGCCTCGATCCTGATCTGCATTCCGCTGGCGTTCTATTACCAGAATGCAAATCCGTTTCTGGCCGAGATTGGCGTGACCAACCCGACAGCGAAGATGGCCATCGGTCAGGTGTCGGAAGTGCTGTTCATGTTGCTGTTGCCGCTGTTCATCCATCGCTTCGGCATCAAGATCGCCCTGCTGGTCGGCATGGCTGCCTGGGCGTTGCGCTACGTGCTGTTTGCGTTCGGCAATAACGACGATCAGGCATTCATGCTGCTGATCGGCATTGCCCTGCACGGTGTGTGCTATGACTTCTTCTTCGTGTCCGGGCAAATCTACACCGATGCCAAGGCACCGGAACGCTTCCGCAGCTCGGCGCAAGGTTTGATCACCTTGGCTACGTACGGATTGGGCATGTTGATTGGTTTCTGGATCGCGGGACGGATTACCGACCACTTCACATCAAGCGCAGGGCATGACTGGAGAAGCATCTGGCTGTTCCCCGCCGGTTTTTCCGTGGCGGTATTGCTGTGTTTCTGGGCGACATTCAAGAGCCGCGATCGCGACAAGGCCGTGCTGCCGAGTGCGGTTTAGAGCAGAGTTGTAAAGCGTGGATAGAGCGAATGCCGCCTGTGGTTGAGGCGGCATTCGTTATCGATGCTCATGGTTGCGCTCAAGCGGTGCGACGTTCGAGCAGACGGTCAGCGCCGCCTTCGGCGACCCGATTGCCTTGCAGATGATCGGAGCCATCAGAGGCTACTGCATCGCTGAACAGTGGATCGGTTTCGGTTGCGGCTACTGCATCGCTGAACAGCGGGTCGGTTTCGGTTGCGGCTACTGCGTCGCTGAACAAGCGGTCTGTTTGAGTGGAGGCGACCGCGTCGCTGAACAGTGGGTCGGTTTCGGTGGCGGCGAAGGCATTCAGTGCAAAAACCGAGAAAGCGATACCGAGAATAGTCTGGCGTTTCATGATGATGTGCTCCGAGTTGCAGTGGTTGGGTATGGAGCCGATCTTACGCCGCACCGTGGATATGAGAACTTCATTGACTTAATGGTCGTTATTGACGCAATCAATGGCTGATCGAGCATGAGCCGCTATTGGATCGATCTTCATGCTGTTGCTTACGTCGTTAAGCGAAACGCCCTACAAAGTCGAAAGCATAAAACCGACAATCTCGTTTCTGACAGTTTTTGCGCACAAAAAAAGACCCGTATCAGTCGAAACCGAAACGGGTCTTTCCCCACTTAGACGACCTTATTTCAGGTCGTCAAAGTGATCTCGCAGGAACTCGTAAAAGCGCAAGGCTTTCAACAATCTCCATACAAGGCTCAGCGTACGCAGCAAAAGCTTCATACGTTTTGGCCTCCAGTGCTGGCGGCCAAACCTCCAGCAAACTTACCGGACCATGCGTGCCTTCAGCCTACATGTTGGTGTGGCTAGTGAGGCGGCCGGTTGAAATCCCTCCGAGACAACATTCCGGCGCGGGTGCGAATCCGCGTCAGAGGGCGTGAAACCTTTTGCGCCCCCAGCCAAACCTCACTGCTCTACCAACAAGATGAGCGCGGGCATCTTAACGCAGAAATCAGAAGAGAAAACCCGAGTAGCCAAGGTTATCCTGCGGCTACGCCTGAACCTTTGTAAAATCGTATTTCTGACAATGTTTATTGACAGACCTGAATTCAGTTACATGCGTTGTACGTTCCGAAAAAACCTCGCACACCACGCTAAACCCTCGTTGCACTGACGGGAGAAACTCAATACCATGCGCGGACATGTTGGTGTGGCTAGTGAAGCACATGGCCTCGGCTCCAAACCGAGGATTGAAAAACCGCCCCGCGAAGGCGGTTTTTTTTCGTCTGCGTTTTCTGATCCCGCCCCATCCAAGGCACATTGCCTGACACGATCCCCCTGCGCACCTGCACAAATCTTCTAAACACTCTCCTCCGCCACGCGGTATTTTAGAAACGCCCCTGCTCAACCGACCTATGGAATCCTCCCATGGACAAACGCAACTGGATCACTCTCTCCCAGGATGTCGATACCGGGATCGAGTCGATTCGGGCGCATTTCCGTGGGCATGCCTACGATCCGCACTGGCATGACAGTTTTCTCGTCGGAGTGACCGAGCAAGGCGTGCAGCAGTTCAATTGCCGTCGTGTGCGTCATCGCAGTACGCCGGGGCATGTGTTTCTGCTTGAGCCGGGTGAAATCCACGATGGCCATGCGCCGACCGAGGATGGGTTCACCTACTCGATGCTGTATCTGGATCCGCACTGGCTGGAGCGCGAGCTGCACGCGCTGTTCGAAGAGGCGCCCGCCGACAGCCAGCCAGGCTTTGCCGACACACTGAGCCATGATCCGCGCCTGTCGACAGCGATCGTGCAAGCCTTCCACGCGTTACATGACGGCGATCTGCGCATCGTCCGGCAGACTGCGCTGGATGGCCTGCTGGCGTCCCTCACCCGTCATCTCGACTGGCGCAAGCGTCAGGACTTCGATCCGCGCCTGCCACTGGTTGCGCAGGTTGCGCGCGACTATCTGCATGCCCACACCTACGAAGACATCGGCCTCGACGACCTAGCGCAAGCCTGTGGTGTCGATCGTTTTCGCCTGACCCGCGCGTTCAAGGCCGCTTTCGGTTTGGCACCCCACGCCTACCTGATCCAACTGCGCCTGGCCAAGGCACGGCAATTGCTCGCGCGCGGCGAGACGCCAGCGCAGGTGGCCAGCGTGCTCGGTTTTGCCGATCAGAGTCATCTCGGTCGCTGGTTCCGCCGCGCCTACCAATTGACCCCGGCGGACTACCGCAGACGCTGCTCAAATCTTCCAGACTGAGGCCCGCCCGCTGACGATCATGGTGTCCAGTTTCGACTTTCAGGAATTTGCACCATGGCTTCTTTACTGCCCTTTCTGCTGTTTGCTTTCGTCGCCTCGATCACTCCGGGGCCGACCAATATTCTGGTGCTGAGCCACAGTTCGCGGCGCGGACTGATTGCCACGCTGCCGATCATTTTCGGCGCCTGTGCGGCGGCCGCGTTGATCGTGCTGGTGGTCGGGCTCGGCGCTGGCGAAACCCTGTTGCGCTTTCCGCGCGTGCAGCAAGCCATGGCTTGGGCTGGCGTGCTCTGGTTGAGCTGGCTGGCGTGGCAGATCTTTCGCAGTACGCCGCCGTCGCTGGACCCAAATGCTGCGCAGGAACAAGGCTTGAGCGTATTCGGCGCGGCGCTGCTGCAACTGGTCAATCCGAAGGTGTGGATGATGGCTGTGGCGGTGGTCAGCGTATTCGTTGGCGGCGGCGACAAGACGCTGCGCCTGCTGGTGTTGTCGCTGGCATTTCTGCTGGTGTCGCTGCCGTGCATGACGCTCTGGGCGCTGCTCGGCGTCGGCAGCGCGCGGTTGCTCAGCTCACCGCAAGCGTTCAAGCGAATGAACGCGGCACTGGCCCTTCTTCTGCTGCTCTCGGCCTGGCTGGCCGTGTTGGTCTAATGCCCGGTGGCTTGCCGGTATTGGCGTGGTGTAAACCCGGTCGAGGCCTTGAACTGACGGGTGAAAGCGCTGTGATCGGTGTAGCCGCATTGCAGCGCAACCTCGGTAATCGGCAAGTCGCTGTGCAGCAATCGATGCGCGTGTTCCAGGCGGACTTTCTGAATCATCTGCCGTGGTGTCAGGTGAAAAACGCGTTTGCAGTAGCGTTCCAGTTGCGCCACGGAAATCCCGGCGATCCGCGTCAGTTCACCCAGCGTCACCCGCCGGTTGAAGTTGCCGCGAATGTATTCATCGACAGCCGCCAGGCGCTCGAACGCCGGGTGGGTTTCGCTGGCTGATTGCAGATCCACCGAGATCCCCACCAGGCCGATGATCGTCCCGTCACGGTTGTAGATCGGTCGTTTGTGGGTCAGGCACCAGCCCGGTTCGCGACTGCCATACAGATGCAGTTCGAGCTGATCCTCCAGCACAAATCCTTCCTCCAGCACCTTGCGATCCTGCTCGGTATAACCCGGGCCCAACTGCGCCGGGAACACCTGCGCACTGGTTTTGCCGAGTAACGGGCGCAGGTCCTTCAAGCCACAGCGCTGCACCAGCGTACGGTTGGCCAGCACATAGCGCGCTTGCAGATCCTTGATGAAGATCGCCGCATTGGGGATGACATCGAGTATCGGCAACAACTGCGCGGCACCGGCGACCATCTCTTCGAGGGTCTGCGCACGCAAGCCGTCAGTGCCCTGGCACAGGATCGAAAACGCTGACTGCATCAAACACTTCCCCCTCGAGATGAACCGCCAGAAAAGCTGTCCGCGAGCAGAGTGCAGCAACGTCACGGCCCTGTCGAGGCCCAGCAATCGCCAGCGCCATTGTGCTGAATTCGTCATCGATCCCTGCATAAAACATCAATCGCCGCCGCCGTCGACCCGTGCAAAGTCTGCTCATCCCCGTGACACAACTGCCTATCCAATAACTCACAAGAAGGCGATGCCATGTCAGGCCAAGGCAAGTTCAAAAAACAGCTTTCATTGATCGACCTCACCTTTATCGGACTCGGCGCGATCTTCGGCTCCGGCTGGTTGTTCGCCGCCAGCCATGTCTCGGCGATTGCCGGTCCGGCGGGGATTTTCTCCTGGTTGCTGGGCGGTTTTGCCGTGTTGCTGCTGGGCATCGTCTACTGCGAACTGGGCGCGGCATTGCCCCGTGCCGGCGGGGTGGTGCGCTACCCGGTTTATTCCCACGGCCCGCTGCTCGGCTACCTGATGGGCTTCATTACGCTGATTGCGTTTTCCAGTCTGGTGGCGATCGAAGTGGTCGCCTCGCGCCAATACGCGGCGGCGTGGTTTCCCGGCCTGACCAAGGCTGGCAGCGGTGATCCGACGATCCTCGGCTGGCTGGTGCAGTTCGGCCTGCTCTGCGTGTTTTTCCTGCTCAACTACCGCAGCGTGAAGACCTTCGCCAAGGCCAACAATCTGGTCAGCGTGTTCAAATTCATCGTGCCGTTGCTGGTCATCGGCGTGCTGTTCACCTTCTTCAAACCGGAGAATTTCCAGGTTCAGGGATTCGCTCCATTCGGCCTGTCCGGCGTGGAGATGGCGGTCTCTGCCGGGGGGATCATCTTTGCCTACCTGGGCCTGACGCCGATCATTTCCGTGGCCAGCGAAGTGAAGAATCCACAGCGCACCATTCCCATCGCGCTGATTCTTTCAGTACTGCTGTCGACCCTGATTTACGTGCTGCTGCAAATGGCCTTTCTCGGCAGCATCCCGACGGAAATGCTCGCCAACGGCTGGGCGGGTATCAGCAAGGAATTCGCCCTGCCCTATCGCGACATCGCCCTGGCGCTCGGTGTCGGCTGGCTGGCCTATCTGGTGGTCGCCGATGCGGTGATCTCGCCGAGCGGCTGCGGCAACATCTACATGAACGCCACGCCGCGAGTGATCTACGGCTGGGCGCAGACCGGCACCTTCTTCAAGGTCTTCACCCACATCGATGAAAAGTCCGGCATCCCGCGTCCGGCGCTGTGGCTGACTTTCGCCCTGTCGGTGTTCTGGACCCTGCCATTCCCGTCGTGGGAAGCGCTGATCAACGTGGTCTCCGCCGCGCTGGTGTTGAGCTATGCGGTGGCGCCAGTGTCGGTTGCGGCGCTGCGCCGCAATGCGCCGGACATGCCGCGCCCGTTCCGGGTCAAGAGCATGGGCCTGCTCGGGCCGGTGTCGTTCATCATCGCCGCGCTGATCGTCTACTGGTCGGGCTGGAACACCGTATCGTGGCTGCTTGGCCTGCAAATCCTGATGTTTGTCATCTACCTGTTCTGCGGTCGCTTTGTGCCGACCGCACACCTGAGTCTGGCGCGTCAGGTGCGCTCATCGGCGTGGCTGATCGCGTTCTACGCGGTGACTATCGTGCTGTCTAAACTCGGCACCTTCGGGGGTCTGGGCATCCTCGCCCATCCGTTCGATACGATCGTCGTCGCCGCTTGCGCCACCGGTATTTACTACTGGGGCGCAGCGACCGGCGTGCCTGCCCATCTGCTGCGCCTGGACGACGAGGACGAAGAAAGCGACAGCCCTGCGCCCTCGCCAACCGTCACCGCCCGCCCTGCCGGCGCCTACTGAAATCATCCAACGGGATCTCTTCATGAAACGAGTACACGTCATTGATTCCCACACCGGCGGCGAGCCGACGCGGCTGGTGATGAGCGGCTTCCCCGAGCTGTCCGGCAACAGCATGGTCGAGAAACGCGATGCCTTGCGCAACCAGCATGACCAGTGGCGGCGCGCCTGTCTGCTTGAGCCACGCGGCAACGATGTGCTGGTCGGCGCGCTGTATTGCCCGCCGGTGTCGCCTGATGCCACCTGCGGGGTGATCTTCTTCAACAACGCCGGATACCTGGGCATGTGCGGCCACGGCACCATTGGCCTGATCAATTCGTTGCAGCATCTGGGGAAAATCCAGCCGGGCGTGCACAAGATCGACACACCGGTGGGGCAAGTCAGCGCGACGCTGCGCGACGATGGCTCGGTCACTCTGGGCAACGTGCCCGCCTACCGCTATCGCAAACAAGTACCAGTGGACGTGCCCGGTTTTGGTCGCGTAGTCGGTGATATCGCCTACGGCGGCAACTGGTTCTTCCTGGTTTCCGAGCATGGCCAGACCCTGACCATGGACAACGTCGAACACCTGACCGCGTACACCTGGGCCATGCTCAAGGCGCTGAAAGATCAGGGCATTTTTGGCGAAGACGGCGCGGTCATCGACCACATCGAACTGTTCGCCGATGACGATCGGGCCGACAGCCGCAACTTCGTCATGTGCCCCGGCAAAGCCTATGACCGCTCACCGTGCGGCACCGGCACCAGCGCCAAACTTGCCTGCCTGGCCGCCGACGACAAGTTGCAAGCGGGCGCACCGTGGATCCAGGCGAGCATCACCGGCAGCCAGTTCGAAGGGCGCTTCGAATGGGAGGGCGAACGCATTCGCCCGTTCATCACCGGCCGCGCCTACATGACCGCCGACAGCACCTTGCTGATCGACGAAACCGACCCGTTCGCGTGGGGCATCTGAGCCGCCACGCCGCTTTTCCACCTCGAATCAAACGAAATGCCAAGGAGTTGAACCATGAGCGACAACATCTTCACCGGCTGCATGCCGGCCCTGATGACCCCATGCACCGCCCAGCGCAAACCGGACTTCGATGCGCTGGTGGCCAAGGGACGCGAGCTGATCGATGTCGGCATGAGCGCCGTGGTCTATTGCGGCTCGATGGGCGACTGGCCGCTGCTGACTGAAGCCGAGCGCCAGGAAGGCGTGGCGCGCCTGGTCGCTGCCGGGGTGCCGACCATCGTCGGCACTGGTGCAGTGAATACCCGAGAAGCGGTTTCCCACGCAGCGCATGCGGCGAAAGTCGGCGCGCAAGGCTTGATGGTCATTCCGCGCGTGCTGTCCCGTGGTGCTTCGGCGACGGCGCAAAAGGCCCACTTCGCCGCCATTCTGCAAGCCGCACCGAACTTGCCGGCGGTGATCTACAACAGCCCTTACTACGGCTTCGCCACCCGCGCCGATCTATTTTTTGAACTGCGCCGTGAATACCCAAACCTGATCGGCTTCAAGGAATTCGGCGGCGGCGCGGACCTGCGCTACGCGGCCGAGAACATCACCTCCAAGGATGACGACGTGACGCTGATGGTCGGCGTCGACACGCAAGTGGTGCACGGCTTCGTCAACTGCAACGCCACCGGCGCCATTACCGGCATCGGCAACGCCCTGCCCCGCGAAGTGCTGCAACTGGTGGCGCTGAGCAAGCAGGCCGCGCAAGGCGATGCCAAGGCCCGGCGCCAGGCGCGGGAACTGGAGTCGGCGCTGGCGGTGCTGTCCTCGTTCGACGAAGGTTGCGATCTGGTGCTGTATTACAAGCATCTGATGGTGCTCAACGGCGACAAGGAATACACCCTGCACTTCAACGAAAGCGACGTGCTGAGCGACTCGCAACGGCGCTATGCCGAGAAGCAGTATTCGCTGTTCCGTCACTGGTACGAAAACTGGTCCGCCGAGCAGAACTTCGCCTGACCGCCACCTGCCGCGAGTCATCACGATTCGCGGCAGGCCTCGCTCATTTCACAGGAAGACACCATGACTCTGACGGGCAACATGCTGATCGGCCAACAATCCGTGACGGGCCATCGTCCAGCCTTTCGCGGGATTGATCCGGCGACCAACCAGGCACTTGAACCGCAGTACGCCGGGGCGTCAGCCGAACAGGTGGAACAGGCGTGCGCCCTGGCCTGGACGGCGCAAGACGCGTACCGCGAAACCAGCCTGAGCACCCGTGCGGCATTTCTCGAAAGCATTGCCGAACACATCGAAAACCTTGGCGATGAACTGATCGAACGCGCCCACGCCGAAACCGGTCTGCCGCCTGCACGCCTTCAGGGCGAACGTGGCCGCACCTGCTCGCAATTGCGCCTGTTCGCCCGCACGGTGCGCGCGGGTGAATGGCTGGACGTGCGCGTCGACAGTGCGCAACCGCAACGCCAGCCACTGCCGCGCTCCGACTTGCGCCAGCGGCAGATTGCCCTGGGGCCGGTCGCGGTGTTCGGCGCGAGCAACTTTCCCCTGGCATTTTCCGTGGCCGGCGGCGACACCGCCGCAGCACTGGCGGCCGGTTGCCCGGTAATCGTCAAGGCGCACAGCGCCCATCCGGGCACCAGCGAACTGGTCGGCCGCGCAGTGGCGCAAGCGGTCAAAGCCTGCGCTCTGCCCGAGGGCGTGTTTTCCTTATTGTTCGATTCTGGCTACGAAGTCGGCATCGCATTGGTCAGCGACTGGCGCATCAAAGCCGCTGGTTTCACCGGCTCGCGCACTGGCGGTCTGGCCTTGATGAAAGCTGCGCAAGCGCGGGCCGAGCCGATCCCGGTGTATGCGGAAATGAGCTCGATCAACCCGGTTTTGCTGTTTACCGCCGCTCTGGAAAATCGCGCGCAGGCGTTGGCCGAAGGGTTTGTCGCGTCGCTGACACTGGGCGCCGGGCAGTTCTGCACCAACCCGGGATTGCTGATTGCCCGCAAAGGCCCGGCGCTCGACGGGTTCCTCAGCGCGGTGGCTGAACTGATCCCGCGCAGTGCGGCGCAAACCATGCTCACGCCCGGCATCTTCGGCGCCTATCAAGCAGGCGTGACGGCTCTGCAAGGCAATCCCCGTGCACGCGCGGTAGCGGTTGGCCAAGTCGCCGGCGGCCCGAATCAGTGTCAGGCGCATGTCTTCACCACCGATGCAGCGGATTTTCTTGCCGATCAAAGCTTGCAAGCCGAGGTCTTCGGCGCGACAGCGCTGATCGTGCAATGCAGCAGTGACGAAGAAATCCGTCAGGTCTGCGCACATCTGGAAGGCCAACTGACCGCGACCCTGCACATGGATGACGCCGACCTTGCACTGGCGCGCACGTTGTTGCCAACCCTCGAGCGCAAGGCCGGGCGCTTGCTGGTCAATGGCTGGCCGACCGGCGTGGAAGTCTGCGATGCAATGGTGCATGGCGGGCCTTACCCGGCAACCTCGGATGCGCGCAGCACCTCGGTGGGCACTGCGGCGATCCTGCGTTTCCTGCGGCCGGTGTGCTATCAGGATTTCCCCGACAGCTTGCTGCCGACGGCGCTGCAACAGACCAATCCGCTCAACCTTCGGCGCTTGCTCGATGGCCAACGGGAAGCGACACGCCATGGCGAATAATCCTTCGCACGACATCGCCGTGGTCGGCGCCGGAATCATTGGCGTGGCTTGCGCATTGCGCCTGGCCCGCCAGGGTTTGCGCGTGGTGGTCATCGATCAGCAGGAACCGGGGCATGGCGCTTCGTTCGGCAACGCCGGACATCTGGCCACCGAGCAGGTATTTCCGATCGCTGATGTTTCGATACTCAAGCGCTTGCCAGCCATGCTCATGGACCCGATGGGACCGCTGCGTCTGGACTGGAAATATCTGCCACGCGCCCTGCCGTGGTTCACCCGGTTATTGCTGAATCTGCGGCCTGAGCCTTTTCAGAAAACAGTCGCCGGCCTGCGCGCGCTCAATGAAAGCAGCCTGGATGCGTGGCAGCGCTTGCTCAGCGATATCCAGCGCCCGGATCTGCTCAAGGTTGACGGCTCGTTACTGGTCTTCGAAAAACCTGAATCGCGGCAATCCCTCGACGCCTTGCAGGCACGACTGCATCAGCAGCAAGTGCCGGTGGATTACTGGCAGGCCGGGGCGATCCGCGAAACGGCGCCACAGCTCAGCGAGAAAATTCAGGGCGGACTGTTTTTCCCGCGCACCGGGCATTTCCTTGATCCCTATCGGGTGGTCTGCGCACTGGTCGAAGCGGCTCGCAGCAGCGGTGTGAGTTTTCTCCAGCAGCAGGTTCAGGGCGGCTACGTGCAGGAAAACGGCGTCTTATTGATAACGGGCAACGGCGGTGTGACGGCCAGCCGCGTGTTACTGGCCTGCGGTGCGCATTCGGCGAAACTGACTGCCGCGCTGACCGGCAAGCAAGTACCGTTGGACACCGAGCGTGGCTATCACCTGATGCTGCCGCACGAGCATGATCGCCTGCCCTTCCCCGTCACCTCGCTGGAACGCAAGTTCATCATGACGCCGATGCGCGATGGGCTGCGCCTGGCCGGCACGGTCGAATTCGCCGGGCTGGAGCGGCCGGCGAACATGGCGCGCGCCTGGCAGTTGCAGCGTTTGAGCCAAGGCCTGTTTCGCAAGGATCTGAACGCTGATGGCGCGACACCGTGGATGGGCTTTCGCCCGTCGCTGCCGGATTCGCTGCCGGTGATCGATCAGGTTTGCGCCGGCAAGGTCTTGCTTGCCTTCGGTCATCAGCATCTGGGCCTGACGCAGGCGGCGCTGACGGCGGAGATGATCGGGCAGATGGTCTCAGGCGCGGCCGGCGAGTTGCCGAATGCCGACGCCTACCGACTGGCGCGTTTCTAAGCGTGCTTCAGCGCGTCGCCGTGATGCATGGCCAGGTGGCCGGTCTTGTCACTCTTGACCTCGTACTGCGGCGCGTCTTTCGAAGCCGGCCGGTGGCGGCCCATGAACTCGGTATCGCGAGTGTGCACCTTGACCACTTTGCCGTGGATCTCGCCGGCCTCGGAATTCCAGCGCACCGCTTCGCCGACTTTGAATGAGCTGCTCATCATTGCCTCCTTGCCTCTGGCTGTTGGTTTATGGAGCCGCGCGCGTCGGAGAAATTCCGCTTTTTGCGAGGCGACCGAAGGCAGGCAAAAAAATCGAACGGCGAAAATCGCCCGCACGTCCAACTTGCACAAGCCATAGAAAACGGCCATGACGAGGTGTGAGATGAATAACGATCAAGGCAAGCAAGGTGACGATCCGCTCCCAACCACGCCCGACCCGCTGAGTCCGGGGCGTACCGAGGTCGATCCGATGAAGGAACGCAGCATCGACGAACTGCCCGACAACGAAGGCGAAATCCCGCTGGACGATGACAGTACCGGCCTGGATCCGGAGCGTGTACGTCAGGAAACCGATAACGCCGAGATGGACGACCAGCCCAATCCGCGTTGAGCCTGAAACGGCAGCCATACGGCTGCCTTTCGGTTGCGCAATCAACAGCAGAATCAGGCAAGCATTTCACAGAAATGCACTACCTCGCGCTCCGACCCAGGCGCAACAATGGGCGTCCGACAACCCCATGGAGGATGCTCACATGCTCGTACAAGCCTACGGCGCCCACGCTGGCGACAAACCTCTTGAGCCGATGCAGATCAACCGCCGTGCCCCGGCGGCGCACGACGTGCAGATCGATATCGCCTTCTGCGGCATCTGCCATTCCGACCTGCATCAGGTGCGCGCCGAATGGGCTGGCACGCAATTCCCTTGCGTGCCCGGCCATGAAATCGTCGGCCGCGTCTCGGCGGTTGGCGATCACGTCAAAGCCTACAAGGTCGGCGATCTGGTCGGTGTCGGTTGCATCGTCGACAGCTGCCAGCACTGCGATGACTGTGATTCCGGCCTGGAAAATTACTGCGACGGCATGATCGGCACCTACAATTTCCCGACCCCGGACGCACCGGGCTGGACCCTCGGCGGTTACTCGCAGAACATCGTCGTGCACGAGCGCTATGTGTTGCGCATCCGTCATCCCGAGGCGCAACTGGCCGCCGTCGCGCCGCTGCTCTGCGCCGGCATTACCACCTACTCGCCGCTGCGCCACTGGAACGCTGGCCCCGGCAAGAAAGTCGGCGTGGTCGGCATCGGTGGCCTGGGCCACATGGGCATCAAACTGGCCCACGCCATGGGCGCCCATGTCGTCGCCTTCACCACCTCCGAATCCAAGCGCGAAGCGGCCAAGGCGCTGGGTGCGGACGAAGTGGTGGTGTCGCGCAATGCCGAAGAAATGGCGGCACACACCAAGAGTTTCGACTTCATCCTCAATACCGTCGCAGCGCCGCACGATCTCGACGCCTTCCTCGTGCTGCTCAAGCGCGATGGCGCGTTGACCCTGGTCGGAGCGCCCGCATCGCCGCATCCGTCGCCGAACGTATTCAACCTGATCACCAAGCGGCGCACCATTGCCGGTTCAATGATCGGCGGCATTCCCGAGACTCAGGAAATGCTGGATTTCTGCGCCGAGCACGGCATCGTTTCCGACATCGAGTTGATCCGCGCCGACCAGATCAACGAGTCCTATGAGCGCATGCTCAAGGGCGACGTGAAATACCGCTTCGTCATCGACAACGCAACGCTCGCCGGCTAAGCGCCAACGTCCATCGGCAGCGCCGTGCTGCCGATGGCTTGAGGGATTCCATCGGCGCGATTTGACAGCGCCCGCGTTGCTCGCCAGAGTCGCACCCCTTTTTCCACCGCTGGGTGAACAGGGGTCGCCGTTGAACCAACAGACATTGTCCATGCGCCTTGAACGCGTCGCCGCTCACGTGCCGGTCGGCGCACGACTGGCCGATATCGGTTCCGATCACGCCTATTTGCCCGTTGCCCTGATGCGCCGAGGGCTGATTACAGCGGCGGTGGCTGGCGAGGTCGCGCGCACGCCATTTCACGCGGCGCAACGCACCGTCAATGACAACGACCTGCGCGGCCAGATCAGCGTGCGTCTGGCCGATGGCCTGGCGGCGATCAGGCCTGACGACGGCATCAGCGCCATCACCCTGTGCGGCATGGGCGGCGAAACCATTCGCGATATTTTCGACAGTGGCAAAGCCCATCTCAGTGGCCACGAACGCTTGATCCTGCAACCCAACGGCGGCGAGCAAGCGCTGCGCCAGTGGTTGATGGATAACAGTTACCGGATCGTTTGCGAAGAAGTGCTGCACGAGAACCGCTTCGACTACGAAATTATCGTTGCCGAGCGGGCCTCTGATCCGGTGACTTACGATGCCAGGGAACTGTTTTTCGGCCCCCTGCATCTGCAGGCGCGCTGCCCGGCATTTCTGCACAAATGGCAACGCAGGCTGAGTCAGCGGCAGAAGACGTTGGGGCAGTTTACGCGAGCGCAACAGGCGTTGCCGGAGGACAAAATTCTTGCGCTGAAGCAAGAGATGCAGTGGATCAGCGAATTGCTCGGGTGACTGCGCCGCCGTCTTCGCGAGCAGGCTCGCTCCCACAGTTGACGGTGTTTCGTCAGGAGAAATGCAATTTCCTGTAGGAGCGAGCCTGCTCGCGAAAGCGGTGTGGCAAGCTACACAGCAACCAAGTTGGCCGCAGCCGTCGGAAAAACAAAAAGCCTGCTGTTAAAAGCAGGCTTTTTCGTGGGTCGTGAACTTACTTCTGCTGCGTCAGCGCCGAGTAGCTGTTCATCAGGTTGCGATAGTTGGGGATACGCTGCGACAGCAGGTTACCCAGGCCTTCAATGTCGTTGCGCCAGTCGCGGTGCAGCTCACAGGCCACCGAGAACCAGTTCATCATCTGCGCGCCAGCCTGAGTCATGCGGCTCCACGCGGCTTGCTGAACAGTGGTGTTGAAGGTGCCGGACGCATCAGTCACCACGAACACATCAAAACCTTCCGCCAGCGCCGACAGGGTCGGGAACGCTACACAGACATCCGTTACCACACCGGCGATGATGATCTGCTTGCGCCCGGTGGCTTTGATCGCCTTGACGAAGTCTTCGTTGTCCCAGGCGTTGATCTGACCTGGGCGAGCGATGTATGGCGCCTCCGGGAACATCTCTTTCAGCTCCGGTACCAGCGGGCCGTTCGGGCCTTGTTCGAAGCTGGTGGTGAGGATGGTTGGCAGGTCGAAGAACTTGGCCAGATCCGCCAGCGCCAGCACGTTGTTCTTGAACTCGTTCGGCGAGAAGTCCTGCACCAGCGAGATCAGACCGGTCTGGTGGTCAACCAGCAGCACGATAGCGTCATCTTTGTTCAGGCGGTTGTAGGTTGGAGTGGTCATGGTGTGCGTCCCTTTTCAAGTTTGAAGTTTTGTTGTTGCGTTCAAGTTGGGTACAGATTACTGACGCACAGCAAAGGGATAAATCGGCTGAAAAGCGTTTCACCGTCCACTCAAACGGGACAATCATTCGAGGTCCGCTCTGATTAGATACACCACAGTACAAATGATGTACCTCAGCCCCCATTTATCAACTCGGCACAACTTCCTAAAGTCTCCTCCAACAGCCACCCGCCATCCTGACGGGCCAGCGACAGAGGAAATCATCATGAGCACATCGAAAAAAGTAGTTGTCATCACCGGCGCCTCGCAAGGCATTGGCGCAGGTCTGGTCGAAGGCTTTCGCGCCCTTGGCCATCAAGTGGTCGCGACCTCGCGCTCGATCAAAGAGTCGAGCGACCCGGATGTCCTGACCGTCGCCGGTGACATTGCCGATCCGCAAACCGCCGAGCGCGTGATTCGCGCCGCTGTTGCCCGCTTCGGTCGCGTCGACACGCTGGTCAACAATGCCGGGATCTTTCTGGCCAAGCCGTTCACCGCTTACAGCCAGGCGGACTATGCCCAGGTCGTGGCGACCAACATGAGCGGCTTCTTCTACATCTCGCAACTGGCCATTGCCGAGATGGAAAAACACGGCAGCGGTCACGTCGTCAGCGTCACCACCAGCCTGGTCGATCATGCAATCGATGGCGTGCCTTCGGTATTGGCGTCGCTGACCAAGGGCGGCATCAACGCCGCGACCAAATCCCTGGCCATCGAGTACGCCAAGCGCGGGATTCGGGTCAACGCGGTATCGCCGGGCATCATCAAAACGCCGATGCACGCTGAGGAAACCCATCAGGCGCTGGGCAGCCTGCACCCGGTCGGCCACATGGGCGAAATCGACGACATCGTGCAAGCGATCCTCTACCTCGACGGCGCAAATTTCGTCACTGGCGAGATCCTGCATGTCGACGGTGGCCAGAGCGCCGGCCATTGATCGAAACCCTGCAACGCTGCCGGTGGATACCGGCGGCGTCGTTGGTTGTGGTACACAGAGGATGAACGTCCGTCGATCCTCGGTGCGAGCCACAATGAAACGCCATTTTGAAGATTTGCAGTTAGGCAGTATCGAACTGTTCTGCCTGGCCGCCGAAGCCGGCAGCTTCACCGCTGCCGCGCAACTGGCCGGGGTCACGCCCGCTGCGGTGAGCCGGTCGATTCTGCGTCTGGAGCAACGCTTGGGTTCGCGACTGTTCGCGCGCACCACGCGCAGCATTCGCCTCACCGACGCCGGCCGGAGCTTCTTCGAACAATGCAGCCAGGCGTTGACGCAACTGGTCGAAGCGCAGCAGGAAGTCATGGGCGCACAGACTTCGCCGTCGGGGCGACTGCGCATCAGCCTGCCAACCACCTACGGGCATCACCGCATCCTGCCGCTGCTGCCGAAATTTCGCGCGTTATACCCCGAGGTCACGGTCGACGTGCACTTGGGCAATCGCAATATCGACTTCGTTGAAGAGGGCTACGACCTGGCGATACGCGTGCGCGCGCAACCGGACTCGACCCTGATCGCGCGCCTGCTGGAAGACGCCGCCCTGGTGGTGGTCGCCGCCCCCGAATATCTGCATAGAGCCGGCACGCCGCAGACCCTCGACGATCTCATTGCGCATGAGTGCATCCAGTTCGAATTGCCCAGCAGCGGGCGGCGGATTTCCTGGCTGTTTCAGGAAAACGGCCGGGACCTGGAAGTGATTTCCGACGGTGGCTATTCCTGTTCCGACGATGTGCTCGGCGGTGTGACGCTGGCCAAGCACGGCGCCGGGCTGTTTCAGACTTACCGTTTCATCGTCGAGCAGGAACTCGCCGATGGCCGCCTGATTGAAGTGCTGCAACCGTACACCGGACGTTCGCGCCCCTACACCCTGCTCTACCCGCACGGCCGCTATGTGCCGCAACGGGTGCGGGCGTTTGTGGATTTTCTGCTGGGGTTTCGTGAGCAATGGGCAGGACCCGCGCGGTAATCAACCGGTCTGACGCAGGCGGCTGAGTTCCTTGGACGGCGGGCAGCCGAACTGGCGGTTGTATTCGCGGCTGAACTGCGAAGCGCTTTCGTAGCCGACGCGGTAACAGGCGCTTGAGACGTCCAGCCCTTCATTGATGATCAGCCGCCGCGCCTCTTGCAGGCGCAGCTGTTTTTGATATTGCAGCGGGCTCATCGCGGTGACGGCTTTGAAGCGGTGATGCAGCGCCGAGTTGCTCAGGTTGGCCACCTGCGCCAGCGCGTCGATGCGCAGCGGCTCGGTGAAATTCTTGTTCAGCCAGTCGATAGCGCGCGTGACCCGGTGGGTCTGCGAATCGTTGACGGCGATTTCATACAGCAGATGCCCGTGCTGGCCGCGCAGCAGGCGGTAATACAGCTCGCGCAACGCCATCGGCGCGAGCATGCCGATGTCGCGCGGATTATCCAGCAGGCGCACCAGACGCAGCATGGTATCGAGCAATGTCACGTCGATCTTGTCGAGAAACATCCCGCGACCGGCGTCCTGTGGCATGCCGGTCAGCGGCGATTCGGCTATCAGTTGCGTCAGTTGCGCCGGATCGAAATCCAGCCGTACGCAAAAATACGGCGCCTCAGGCGAGGCTTCGATCACCCGTCCCGACACCGGCAATGTCACCGACACCACCAGATAATTCAGCGGGTCGTAGAGGAAGCGCTCGTCACCCAGCCCGACTTCCTTGCGCCCCTGCACGATCAGGCACAGCGCCGGCCGGTGCACAACGTGAATCAACTCGGACGGGCCATCGAGACGGATCACGTGCAGCGGCGCAATCGCAGTCTCGTAGGTGCCCGGCGCATCGAAGCGCTGAGTCAGCAAGCGCACCAGTTCGGCGCGATACACCGCCGTATCGTGGAGGATGGAAGCGTCGTGGTTATCCATGCAAAGGGCCTCGAAAGCAGAAGAAGGTGGGTCAACTGCGGAGGAAGATTAGCCAGTTTTGTCCAGCGGCGACTAGATCAAAGATGCTGCAGATTTGCCTGATTCTGCGTGCTCGTCTTACTGGCAAAGCCATGGGCGCGTTATCACACGCGCCCTTGGCTTCTCACCCGACTATCAACCCGCCGTAACCGTCATGCCGCCATCGGCCATGACCACCGAGCCGACCATGAAACTGGCGCGGTCGGAGGCGAGGAAGGTGACGATTTCGGCGATTTCTTCCGGCTGCGCCGCCCGACCGATCGGCGCCGCTTCGCCGTGCTGCGCGAGGAAGCCAGGGCCGTCCTCGACCACGTCATTGAGGATATTAGTCACCACATCGCCGACGCCGATGGCGTTGACGCGAATGCCGTGCTCAATGACTTCCAAGGCCAGCGTGCGGGTCAATTGTGCCAGCGCACCTTTGGAAGCGGTGTAGGCGGCAATGGTCGGAAAGGCAAAGTACGACGCATAGGAAGCGATATTGACGATCGCGCCGGACTTGTTCGGGATCATCGCCTTGACCGCTTCGCGGCAGTGCAGGAAGGCGGCCGTGGCATTCACTGCCTGGATCTTTTCCCAGTCGTCGCGGCTCATGTCGATCACTGCTTTGTTGATAATGATCCCGGCGTTGTTGACCAGAATATCCAGGCGCCCGAACTGCTCGACGGCAAGGCCGACTGCGCGTTCGGCGGCGCCGTCCTCGGTGATGTCCGCCACCAGCGGCACCAGATCGGGACGAGCCAGTGCTTCGACAGCCGGGTTGAGGTCTTCGGCAATCACCTTGGCGCCGCGAGCGTGCAGCATCAGCGCAATCGCCTTGCCGATGCCACTGGCCGCGCCAGTGACCAGTGCAACTTTACCGGCGACTTCTTGTGGCAGGGTGTGGTTGAAATCAGTCATGGTTTTAACTCCTCGATAGCGAATCGGTGTTGCGCCTGATGGCGCGGTCGTAAACACGGCTTCACTGTCGCGCACTCTCCGCCGCCGGGCTTTCGGGCGATTGCCGGGACTGTCGGAGTTTTGCGCTGGAATTTCCTGCCCGCCCGCCCTAACCTGCAAAATCATTCACAGCCGAAGCTTTTCATGGAGCGTCCTGTGCCCCCTGCCAGCCCTGCTATGCCGACAATCAACCAGCCCGCGCGCATCGCCGCCGAAGCCATGCCGGAGCATTTGCCCGGTGTTGCGGAAACGACCACACCGCGGCCGCAGATCAAGGATGCAGTGGTGCAGCTGTTCCGCCATCAGACTCTGCTTGAGCCGATCCGCGTGCCATGCGTGGCCGAACCGCTGCTGGTGCTGGTATTGGCCGGCACTGCCCGGGTCGAAGAACGTTCGTTGGGCGGAGAATGGCAGGCGAGCCAGGTCACGGCGGGCGACTTCTTCCTGACCAACACCCGCGAACCTTATGAAATGCGCTGGCAAACCGAAGGCTGTGAGGTCTTCGAAGTCATGCACCTCTACCTAGGTCTGGGCCTGATCGAACAAGCGGCGCGCGAAGCGTTCGGCGAACAGGCCGGTGCAGTGACGTTTGTCGATGTGTCCGGTGCGCGTGACGAGCAGGTCAGCTTCATCCTTGAGCAACTGCGCATCGAACTGACCGAACAGCGCCAACCCAGCGCACTGCTGGTGCACAGCCTGGCTCAGGCGTTGGCGATCCATCTGCTGCGTCATTACCTCGACCCGGACAGCAACCCGCGCCGCGACAACGCCCTGCCCGCCTACAAACTGCGCCGGGTGATCGAAGCCATGAATGCGAATCTGGCGGAGGATTTCAGCCTCAGTCATCTGGCCGCCATCGCCGGGCTGAGCGACTACCACTTCAGCCGCACCTTCAAGCGCGCCACCGGTTTATCGCCCTCGCAATACTTCATCCGCCTGCGCATGAGCCGCGCGCGTCATCTGTTGCTGGAAACCGCCCACAGCGTGATCGACATCGGCCTGGAGGTTGGCTATTCCAGCCCCAGCCACTTTTCCCAGGTGTTCCGCCGTGAAGTCGGCGTCACCCCAAGTGCCTACCGCGATGCGCCACGCGGGGCCTGAAATCTGTCGAAAAGCGATGCAGCAGAATTGGGCAAATCCCGTGGAGGAATCGATTAATAGCCCATGAGCCGCCGCACTTAATCTTCTTCCAAGCCCACTCACGGGCACACAGAAGAGGACGACATCATGCTGAACATTCAAGACAAAGTGATCGTGATTACCGGCGCCAGCAGCGGCATCGGCGAAGCCACCGCACGCCTGCTCGCCGAACGTGGCGCCAAAGTGGTGTTGGGTGCACGGCGCACCGAGCGTCTGGCAGTCATTGCCGAAGAGATCAATAGCGCCGGTGGCCACGCGCAGTTCCGCGCACTGGACGTCACCGATCAGCAGGATGTGCAGCGCTTCGTCGATTTTGCCGTCGAGCATTACGGCCGCGTCGATGTGCTGGTCAACAACGCCGGGGTCATGCCGTTGTCGCGGCTGGACGCGCTGAAGGTCGATGAGTGGAACCGCATGATCGACGTCAACATCCGTGGCGTACTCCACGGCATAGCCGCCAGCCTGCCGTTGATGCAGCGCCAGCGCGCCGGGCAGATCATCAACATCGCCTCGATCGGTGCTTACGCGGTGAGCCCTACTGCGGCGGTGTACTGCGCGACCAAATACGCCGTACGGGCAATTTCCGAAGGCTTGCGTCAGGAGGTGGGCGGCGATATCCGCGTCACCGTCATCGCACCGGGCGTGACCGAATCGGAACTGGCCGAGAGCATTTCCGATGAAGGCGGCCGCGAAGAGATGAAGTCTTTCCGCAAGATCGCCATCCCCGCCGAAGCCATCGCCCGCGCAATTGCCTACGCCGTCGAACAACCGGCGGACGTGGACGTCAGCGAACTGATCGTGCGTCCAACCGCGAGCCCTTATTGAGACCAGGAGTCAATCTGTGGCAGCGAGCCTGCTCGCGAAAGTGCTGGATCAGTCGGCAAAGATGTTGAATGTGCCGCCGTCTTCGCGAGCAGGCTCGCTCCCACAGGGAATTCGTGGCGCCACCAAATCATTGGTCAACACGGAACACTGTGGGAGCGAGCCTGCTCGCGAAAGCGCTGGGTCAGGCGAACATGATGTTGAATGTACCGCCGCATTCGCGGGCAAGCCCGCTCCCACAGGTTTTTTGTGGCACCACCAAATCATTGGTCAACACGGAACTTTGTGGGAGCGAGCTTGCTCGCGAAAGCGGTGAGTCAGGCGAACATGATGCTGAATGTACCGCCGTCTTCGCGAGCAGGCTCGCTCTCACAGGCAATCGCGGTGCCGCTGACGAAACGGGCTGGCACTCATATCCAACCTAACGCGCTCCCGGCCCGATCAACATGCTTTCGATCTCGGCGCCGGGCATCATTTGCTGCAGGCCTTCGATGAGCTTGTCGCCGGCCTCGGTCAGCGCTTCCAGCGGCATCGCCGGCAGGCTTTCGAGGATGAACCACATGTGCTGCGCTTGCGCATCGAGGCGGGTTCGCACGCCTTGGCGCCAGTTCCAGCGCCGGCAGGTCACGCCTTGGTCATCGCGCCAGACCACTTCGCCAGCGTCCGGGAATTCGTGCGCGGGCTGGCCTTCTTTCATCGTGTCGAACGGTTCGCTGCCATCGGCGACGACCAGACGCGGTGAGCCTATGTAGGCTTGCGCATTCTCGCCGCCGACCGGAATCGCGTACTCGAGGCTGATGGCGTTGTACAGATCAACCACCGGATCGATGCTCGGCAACTCGCCGTCGCGCAACACCCGTTTGCGCAGAGCCTCGGCCGAGCACGGCGTGCGCTGCGGCTTGGCACCGAACTGGCGAAACACGTCCGCCCAGGCCTGCAAGTGCGCGGGCGCCCATGACGGGCCACCGTTGGCGACGATCTGACAGGCTTTGGCCAGTGCTTCACCGGCCACGTATGCCTGAGTAATCGGCGCCGCTTGCACGACAATACTCAGCGCTCTGAAGCCCGGCGCGAGTTGCGCAACAGCCGGATCGATTGACGGCACGACAGACAGCATCCCAGAATCCCCCTCATACCCGAATTTCAAACGATGCTAGCGATCAATGACCAAGAAAGTCAATATATCGACCGAGGCCGGCGCCGACGTCGAGACCGTCAGCGCGGCGGTGTCGCGCACGCTCAAACAGGCGCGCAAACAACAGGGCATCACCCTCGACGAACTGTCCCGACGCTCGGGCGTGAGCAAAGGCATGGTGGTCGAGATCGAGAAAGGCTCGGCCAACCCAAGCATCGCGACATTGTGCAAAATCGCCGCGGCGCTGGGCTTGTCCGTGGCGGACTTCGTCAATGTCGCCGACACTCCGGCGGCGCATCTGATCGACAGTGATGACATCCCCACGCTATGGACCGGTGAACTGGGCGGATCGGCGCGCCTGCTGGCCGGCACCAGCGGCCCGAACATGCTCGAGTTGTGGCGCTGGGAATTGTTTCCCGGCGAGTCATTTGCTTCAGCCGGTCACCCGAACGGCACCACCGAGTTGTTTCATGTCGAGAAAGGCACGTTGCATTTGCACGTTGGCGATGCCGAGCTGATTGTCGGGCCTGGGTGTTCGGCGGTGGCGCGGACCGATGTGGCGCATGGGTATGCCAACCATGGGCGAGCGAAACTGGTTTTCACGATGTCGGTGACTGAACTGCATCAGGGTGCGCGGGAGAGCCTCTCACTCTAATTCCAGAGTGGGAGGCATCTATTAAATCGCTCGATCAGCGTGACGGCGGATGTTCGGTTGACACCGAGTTGGCCGCATCCACATCTGACATATCTTCCTCGACCGGCGCCTGATCGTCCGGCGGCAAAGGCACCTCGGGATTTTCCCGCTTGGGATCGTGCCCGGTCTCATTGTCGGTGGTGCGCGTCACGGCTTGTTGCGACTGGTTGCCCGGTGCGTTTTCATCAATGTCCATGTCGTTCTCCGAGGTGTTCAGCGATAGGTACCTGAACGTGTGAAATGCCCTTGCGTGACAAGTGCCCGACAATGGACGAACGGCGTTCTGTAGAAAACGCAAAAAGCCTGCTTTCGAGGCAGGCTTTCGCTTTGGATTTAACGCTTACTTCTGCTGCGTCAGCGCCGAGTAGCTGTTCATCAGGTTGCGGTAGTTAGGAATGCGCTGCGACAACAGATTGCCCAGGCCTTCAATGTCGTTGCGCCAGTCGCGGTGCAGCTCACAGGCCACCGAGAACCAGTTCATCATCTGCGCGCCGGCCTGGGTCATGCGGCTCCACGCGGCTTGCTGCACGGTGGTGTTGAAGGTGCCGGACGCATCGGTGACCACAAACACATCAAACCCTTCCGCCAGCGCCGACAGCGTCGGGAACGCTACACAGACATCCGTTACCACACCGGCAATGATGATCTGCTTGCGCCCGGTGGCCTTGATTGCCTTGACGAAATCTTCGTTGTCCCAAGCGTTGATCTGGCCTGGACGAGCGATGTACGGCGCGTCCGGGAACATTTCTTTCAGCTCCGGCACCAGCGGGCCGTTCGGGCCTTGTTCGAAGCTTGTGGTGAGGATGGTTGGCAGGTCGAAGAACTTGGCCAGATCCGCCAGCGCCAGCACGTTGTTCTTGAACTCGTTCGGCGAGAAGTCCTGCACCAGCGAGATCAGACCGGTCTGGTGGTCAACCAGCAGCACGATAGCGTCATCTTTGTTCAGGCGGTTGTAGGTTGGAGTGGTCATGGTGTGCGTCCCTTTTCAAGTTTGAAGTTTTGTTGTTGCGTTCAAGTTGGGTACAGATTACTGACGCACAGCAAAGGGATAAATCGGCTGAAAAGCGTTTCACCGTCAACTCAAAGAGGACAATGCCAATGGTCGAAATGCTAGACGGCTAATCCGGCGGAACGGCGCCATGCTATGCTCCGACAGAGAAAACGAGGGGTTAACAATGAGCGAATCAGCCACTGACAGCGTCGCGAGCGAAGTATGCAAGCTTGCAGAAAAACACCGCATTGGCGCCGAGCGTGACGGCCTGAGCCGCATGGCGGCAACGATAACGCAACTGGCTGGTGATGCCGTCGAGCTGGATAATGTTGAGCAGTTGCTGGTTAATCTGAAGCGAAAGGGTGTGTTGAACAAGGCAGAAATCATGGCCTTGCAAGGACGTTACCTTCAGGAAAAAAGGCGTTCGAAAAAGCAGCTCAGCGCATGACGTTCGACCCCTTCGGCGATTTCGAAACTGAAGGCTACCTTCGCAACTCGCTCAAGCTGAAAGACCCGGTTGAAGTAAAGGAATCGGAACATCTCTCTTTCGAAGCCAGTATCGAAGACGCCCTTGCTCATCTGGCAAAAAAGAGATCCATCGACTATCAAGCGATACTCAAAACTCATGAAATCCTGTTTGCCGGTTTCTACCCATGGTCAGGCAAAGACAGGAATGAGCTTGTTCCCCACCTCGCGGTTTTCAAAGGATCAAAAGAAGATCCGCATCACACACCTTTCGAGCGACCTGAGCTGATCAAAAGATCCGTCGAATATGCGCTGGAGCTCGCTGCGAACAAAAAACGCTTCCGCGAGCGCCCCGGCGAGGTGATGGGCCAATTGGCTTTCGCTCATCCGTTTCTGGATGGTAATGGGCGGACCATCCTGCTCGTTCACATGGAACTGTGCTATCGAGCCAAGTTCGCCATCGATTGGTCGAAGACCAACAAAGATGCGTATTTACGGGCGCTCAGCGACGAGATCCGCGATCCTTCCAGAGGCCACCTGGACGACTATCTGAAGCCCCACGTCGTAGATATCTCAAGCCGTGAGGAATGGCCCGAAGTGATTGGCGGTATCAAAGGGTTGGACGGTTTGGACAAGGAAGGAATCGTCTACGCGAATCTGGACAATCCCGACATTCAGCAACTGTATGAAACCTACAGAACGCAGCCAATAAAGTGACCAAGAAGCCTGCTGTTAAAAGCAGGCTTTATTTGTCTGGCGGCCTGCGCGACGCAGACCTGCTTACGCGCTATGACGACTCAAGCTGAAATTCACTCAATCGTAAAACGGCTCAACCAACGTCCGACTCCCGACAAAGAAACTGTCCGCCACCAAGCGCAACGGTTGCAGATCCAGGTCGCTGTCCTTGTCGCTGATCAATTGCTGGAAGTGGCGGTAGACCGCTGCGTACTCGCCCTCCTCCGAGACGCTTTGCCGGACGCCGTCGATGCTCAGCACCGCGCCGCCATTGTCCAGGCGCAGGACGCCTTCGACGCAGCGAATTTCGATGCTCCACAGTTCGTCGTGGCCATGGTCGAAGTCGAACTCGGCGCGCACGTCGAGACGACGCGCATCGGACATGTTGATCGAGGCGGCAATCGGCGACTGGCAGTTGCTCGGCACGCGCAGCTCGGCGGCTTCGACAAACAGCGGCAGCGCCAGCAGGTGGGTGACGATCGACAGCGCGTTGATGCCCGGGTCGAACACACCGAGGCCGCCCGGCTGCCAGATCCATGCCTGACCCGGATGCCACTTGCGCACGTCTTCCTTCCAGTCAATCTGTACGTTTTGCAGGGTGCGGCTGGCCAGCCAGTCGCGGGCGGCGGCGATGCCCGGTGCGTAGCGTGAATGCCAGGCGAACAAAGCGCTGACGCCTTGATCGGCGACCTGATCGACCAGGGCCATTGCCTCGCCCAATGTCGCACAGGGCGGTTTTTCCACCAGCACGTGCTTGCCGGCCGCCAACGCCTGTTGCACCAGCGCGAAGCGCCCTTGTGGCGGCGTGCAGAACGCAATTGCGTCGACAGTCGGGCCGTTTTCGAGCAGCTCGCCCAGCGACTGGAAGTTTTCCACCCCGGCGCAAGGTTTGCCTTGGGTGGCGACCGCCACCAACTGAAACGCCGGGTTGGCGAGGATGGCGGGGACGTGTTGATCCTGGGCGATCTTGCCGTAGCCCACCAGGCCGAGACGAATCGGTTGCATTACAGACTCCTGTTGTTGTTTTGGTCTTTGCAGCGCAGCGGCAAGAGTACGTGTTTCTGCGCCCGCCTCCAATCGTCATACTATTTAAATCGAGTTTAGACGTAGGGCTTATTCGTCATTTCTTCTTACACCTTTTGTCGTCCGATCCGGCACCGCGCGGCGATCGGCAGCCGGCGATCAGCCTCAGTTTGCTATCATGCGCCGCTTTTACGGTTAACCCCCCGCCAGTCCTGCCGACTTGCGGGCTGCAAAAGGCGGTATTAGATGACGGCTTTGTTGACTCGCCGCAAGGTACTTGCGGGAATGGGCGTGCTCGGGCTCGGCCTGCTCGCCGGTTGCGATACCCGTGGCCAACTGTCGTACAAGTACGGCAAGGATCTGAGCGACAAGATCCTCGGACGCACCTTCAAGCTGAAGAATCCCGAAGGCGAAACCATGTCGCTGTCGAGCTTTCGCGGAATGATGCCGATGATCTTCTTCGGCTTCACCCAGTGCCCGGCCGTTTGCCCCACCACCCTGGCGCGCGCCGCGCAGATCAAGAAACTGATGGGCCGCGACGGCGATCGTTTGCAAGTGGTGTTCATCACCCTCGACCCGGAACGCGACACCCCGCAGATCCTCGACGCCTACGTCAAAGCCTTCGACCCGAGCTTCGTCGCGCTGTACGGCACGCTTGAGGAAACCAAGGCCACCGCCAAGGAATTCGACGTGTTCTACGAGAAAGTCCCGGCCGGCGACACCTACACCATCTCCCATACGTCCACCAGCTACGTCTACGACTCGCGTGGTGAGTTGCGCCTGGGCCTGTCCACTTCGCTGACAGCCCAAGAGTGCACGGAAGATTTGCTTACTGTTATGGAGGTCTGCTGATGCATCCCGTTCTGAATCACCTCAAACGCACCGTATGTGCACTGTCCCTGCTCGGCCTGGCCTTTCAGGCGTCGGCGCAGACCAAAGTCGACGACGCCTGGGTCCGTGCCACCGTGCCGACCCAGTCCGCCAGCGGCGCGTTCATGACCGTCACTGCCGACAGCGACAGCAAACTGCTCAGCGTTGCCTCGCCAGTGGCCAAGGACGTTCAGATTCATGAAATGAGCATGAAGAACGATGTGATGACCATGGGCCCGGTGAAGTCGGTTGAGTTGCCTGCCGGCAAAGCCGTGAGCTTCGACCCGAACGGCTACCACGTCATGCTGATGGGCCTGACCGGTCAGTTGAAGGAAGGCGACAGCGTGCCGCTGACCCTGACCGTGGAAAACGCCAAGGGCGAGAAAGAAACCATCGAAGTCAAAGCACCGGTCCGCGCGCTGACCAACATGGGCGGCCACGATCACAGCAAGATGCATTGATCGCTGACTGAAAGACTGTTCGCCTGACAGATAAGCGGGGCGGCTTGATCGATGATCGGGCCGCCCCGTTTTTTATGGAAGCGATGCTCTGACCGAATGGAAAGCTTGCTTTACATAAGCAAAGATTTCGACGAGGATGTAAAGGGTCTTTTACATGGAGTTAAACATGAATCGCTATTACCTCGAAATGGGCGCCGCATTGACGCTGTACACACTCGTGCTGATCGCCTCGGTGGTTGCCAGCCAACATTTGCTGGACGCCCATCTGCTGTTGCGTTCAGCCGTCGCGCTGGCGCCGATGATCCCCGCCGGATTGATGTGCTGGGCTATCGTGCGCAACCTGCGGCGCCTGGATGAGATGCACCTGCGCATCCAGTTTGAAGCGCTGGGCTTTGCGTTCGCCGCTTCCGCGTTGCTGACGTTCAGCTATGGCTTTCTCGAAAATATCGGCGCCCCGCACATCCCGTGGACCTGCGTATGGCCGGTGATGGGCGCAATGTGGATCCTCGGTCTGCAAATCGCCCGACGTCGCTATCAATGAAAAATCACCTCAAGGCGCTGCGCGCCGAGCGCAAGTGGTCACAGGTCGATCTGGCGCAGCGCTTGAAGGTCTCCCGTCAGACCATCAATGCCATCGAAAATGAACGCTATGACCCAAGCCTGCCGCTGGCCTTCCAGATCGCGCGAGCGTTCGGGTTGCCGATTGAAAGCATTTTCGAGGATGGGGAAACGTCCATTTCCGACTCGCTGTGAGCGCTGCCACTGACGAGTATTAGCGGCAGACCACAGGAGCCTGCCGCACTCCCCTCCCCTCAACTCCCCGCACCACCATGCGCTTCTTCAAAGAAGTAATCCTTCCAGCTCGCCGCTTTGTTTTTCAACACGCCCAGTTCCTGCAATTTCTCGGCATAGATGAACGTGCGTTGCGGTACGACGGTGAAGTCGATTTCCGGGTCTTGGACGATTTGCTCGACCAGAGCCAGCGGCAGTTTCGATTGCTCTACACGAATGTAGGCCTGGGCGGCGGCGGGTTTGTCGGCTTTGATGATGTTCTCGGCTTCGGCCAGTGCGTCATAGAAAGCTTTGTAGGTTTTCGGGTTTTCGTCGTGGAATTTTTCCGTGGTGTAGAGCACGTTGAACGTCGCCGGGCCGCCGAGGATGTCGTAGGAGCTCAGCACTTTATGCACGTTGGGGTTTTGCAGCGCCTGGTACTGGAAGGGTGGGCTGGAGAAATGCGAGTTGATTTCCGAGCCGCCGGCAATCAGCGCAGCGGTGGCGTCAGGGTGCGGCAGGCTGACCGAAATGTTATCGAACTTCTTGAACTGGTCATCACCGAACTCCCTGGCGGTTTCTATCTGCAGGGTACGCGACTGGAAGCCTACACCTGCGGCCGGCACGGCGATACGGTCCTTGTCGCTGAAGTCCTTGAGGGTTTTGATGTTCGGGTTGTTGGTCAGCAGGTAATTGGGCATCGACCCCAGCGCGGCGATGGCTTTGACGTTCTGCTTGCCCTTGGTGCGATCCCACACGGTGAGCATCGGCGGCACGCCGGCCGAGACGACGTCCAGCGCTCCGGTGAGCAGCGCCTCATTCATGGCCGTAGCGCCGGAAATGCTGTTCCAGTCGACCTTGATCTCCAGGCCCTGGGCCTTGCCGTGTTTCTCGATCAGCTGTTGATCGCGCACGACATCGAGGATTAGATAACCGATACCGAATTGCTGGGCGATGCTGATCTTGCCCTCGGCCTGGGCGCCGCTGCTGAACAGCGCGCCCGCTGCCAGAGTAGCGGCCAACAGAGTCAGCGCAGAACGTTTGAACGGTGTGGCCATGACAACCTCGCAGCATGGGGGTGGGCTGAAAGGCCTGACTTTATAGCTATAAAAAACATAAATTAAATATCTTTATCGCATATCTATAGCACTCCGCGATTTAGCGTCTGCTGCTGAAATTCAGTAGCAGTGGCTGGAGCTACAACAGTCTGAAACAAAAAACTGCCCCTCCGAAAACGGCCATACGTCCCACAACCCACGCCCGCTATGGGCACGCGCCGTTTCAGCGATCGCCAGCCGCAGGTTTTAAAAGCCGATCAGCCTTTCTGCCCTTGGTATCATCACCCACACTTTTTTGACCCTTTGATGACAAGCAGGCCTTTTTTGTGAGCGCTCTTTTCAACCGGCTGCGGCGGCCGAATGCCCGCCTTCTTTCTCTCATCGTTCTGGTATTGGTCGTGCCGGTGTGCCTGCGGGCGGCGCTGGGCTGGTCAAACCCGCTGGGCTTTTTGTCGGATCTGGCCGTCGGCAGTTTGCTGGTGGTAACACTGCATCGCCGCGCATGGTGGCTGGCCTTGCCGGTGCTGATGTTCTGGGCGCTGCTGGCGATCGCCACGGCAGAATTGGTCAGCGCCGTCGGCCGCCTGCCGACGCCTTCGGATATTCACTACCTGATCGACCCGCAATTCGTTGAAAACTCCACTGGCGGCGGACTTGCGCACCCTGCCCTGGCCATGGCTTTGCTGGGTGCCCTGGTTTTCTGGCTGCTGACTCAGCTTGTTGGTCGCGGCTTGTCTCGCCCTGCTCTGCCTCGCTCGGTCTGGGCCGCGCCTATTGTGTTGTTCGCCGCACATTGGGGCGTGCAAAACCTGTGGCCGAATGACGGCGACGCCTGGCGCCTGTACAACCTGCCGCATCAGTTGCTCGCCAGTGAAGTCGCCGACCTGCAGATCCAGGCCGAGGAATGGCTCGACGGCGACGTTGAAGAGCCCACACCGGCGATGGCTGGGCTCACCGACGTCGATCTCAATGGCCAGAAGCTGCTCGCCGCGCCGGGCCAGGCGCGCAATGTATTGATCATCGCGCTCGAAGGCATTCCCGGCGCCTACATCCGTGCCAACCGTGAGGCGATCGGCAGTCATTATCAGGAAGACCTGATGCCCAACCTCAGCCGCTGGGCCGAGCGCGGCATGAACACCCCGGATTACGTGCTGCACACCCATCAGACCATTCGCGGTCTGTACGCCATGCTGTGCGGTGACTACGACAAGCTCAACAATGGCACGCCCAAAGGCGTGGAAATGCTCACCCTCAACGAACGCAATCAGGCCTGCCTGCCGGCACAATTGCGCGAGCACGGCTTCAGCACGCATTACTTGCAGGGCGCGGGCCTGCGCTTCATGGCCAAAGACAAGATCATGCCGCACATCGGTTTCGATGCGACCCATGGCCTGGAATGGTTCAGCAACAGCAACTATCTGGAGTTCCCGTGGGGCAAGGATGACAGGGCATTTTTCGAAGGCGCGCTGGATTACGTCGGCCAACTGAAGAAGCAAAAACAGCCGTGGATGCTCACGCTGCTGACGGTCGGCACCCATCAGCCCTACTCGGCACCGGACGATTATCTGCAGCGTTATGAGACGCCCAAGCAGGCTGCCGTCGGTTATCTCGACGATGCGCTGGATCAGTTTCTTGCCGGACTTGAGCGCCAGGGCGTTCTCAAGGACACGCTGGTAGTGATCACCTCGGATGAATCCCACGGCATCGACGGCGTGCGGCTGGCCTCCTCGTGGGGTTTCAACCTGACGCTGGCACCGGAGCAGGCGCAACTACCGCGCCTGAATGCCGGGGTCTATGGTCACGTCGATCTGAGCACCTCGATCCTCGACTATTTTGACCTGCCGGTGCCGTCTGCGCTGAGCGGCCGCTCGCTGTTTCGCGACTACGATTCCGGGCGAGAAATCATGTCGTTCACCAACGGCAAGCTGCGCTACCACGACGGCCAGGGCATCTTCTCCGAATGCGACCTGCCGCGCCGCTGCCGCTACTACCAAAGCACCGGCTTCATCGCCGAAAGCGCCACTTACAAAGGCACCTACAGCGGCCATCCGGCCCGGCAGATCGCCGCGCGCGCCGATGCGCTGGACCTGTCCTTGCTGCGCACACCGCTTAATCATCGCTACCAGTTCGGCAGCAACAACATCATCCCTCTGCAAGCGCAGATCAAGGATGACTGGGCCGACAACCTGATCGGGGCGCAATACCTGGAAATGCCCAAAGGCTCGCACACCCGCGTACGCCTGACCGTTCGCTCGGTCGATCCGCAGCAGGCGGCGTACATTCAGCTCAAGGCCAAGGAATTTGAACAGGACGTGCAACTGGGCCTGCCAGCAGAAATGATCGCCACGGCGGACCAGCCGCTGGAGATGGATTTCAGCTTTGAAAACCCGCAGCCGCGCAAAGCGTTCTCGTTTCATTTGCTGGGATATGGCAATGGCGCGGTCGAGGTCAGCGACTTCAGCGTCATCACCGAATTGCCCGGCCAGGAAGACATCCTTGATGACGTTCCTGATGACGAAACCGCGCAATCCAGCTAACCCCTGTAGGCGCTGCCGGAGGCTGCGATCTTTTGCCTTTGATTTTTCATCGAACAGCAAGATCAAAAGATCGCAGCCTTCGGCGGCTCCTACATGGGACGGTGAAAGAGTTTGCCTATCGGTATCCAATAGTCGGGCTATTAGCCGACTTGCCAACTCGGGTCTAGCCTTACCAGTCCGAAGTCGGCACGAGCCGGCCGCAGACCTGATAGGGATACGAACATGGCAAACGAATCGAAATGCCCGTTCAACCACGCCGCCGGCGGCGGTACGACGAACCGTGACTGGTGGCCGAATCAACTCAATCTGAAAATCCTCAGCCAGCATTCCCCCAAGTCCGATCCGCTGGGCCAGGACTTCGACTACGCCAAAGCCTTCAAAAGCCTGGACTTCCAGGCGCTGAAACAAGACATCAAAGCACTGATGACTGATTCTCAGGACTGGTGGCCAGCCGACTTCGGCCATTACGGCCCGCTGTTCGTGCGCATGGCCTGGCACAGCGCCGGGACCTATCGCACCGCCGACGGCCGTGGCGGCGCCGGCTCCGGACAGCAACGCTTCGCCCCGCTCAACAGCTGGCCGGACAACGTCAGCCTCGACAAGGCCCGCCGCCTGCTGTGGCCGATCAAGCAGAAATACGGACGCAACATCTCCTGGGCCGACCTGATCGTGCTCACCGGCAACGTCGCGCTGGAATCCATGGGCTTCAAGACCTTCGGTTTTTCCGGGGGCCGCGCCGATGTCTGGGAACCGGATGAAGACGTGTACTGGGGTTCGGAAACCGAGTGGCTGGGCGGCGACAACCGTTACGGCAAGAGCAATGGCCCGGTGCAAGAGCCCGGTGACGGCACGCTGGTGGCTGAGCCCGATTTGCATGGCCGTGAAGAAAGCCGCACCGATCAGGGCGAACGCAATCTGGAAAATCCCCTCGCCGCCGTGCAGATGGGCCTGATCTACGTCAACCCGGAAGGCCCGGAAGGCAACCCGGACCCGGTGGCCTCGGCCAAGGACATTCGCGAAACCTTCGGCCGCATGGCCATGAACGACGAAGAAACCGTGGCGCTGATCGCCGGCGGCCACGCGTTCGGCAAGACCCACGGCGCCGGCCCGGCCGACAATGTCGGCCCAGAGCCGGAAGCGGCCGGTCTGGAGCAACAGGGTCTGGGCTGGAAAAACGCCTTCGGCACCGGTAAAGGCGCCGACACCATCACCAGTGGTCTGGAAGTGACCTGGACCACCACACCAACGCAGTGGAGCAACAACTATCTGGAAAACCTGTTCGGCTTCGAGTGGGAGCTGACCAAAAGCCCGGCGGGCGCCAATCAGTGGCAACCGAAAAACGGCGCCGGTGCAGGCACCGTTCCCCACGCTCACGATCCGAACAAGAAGCTCTCGCCGACCATGCTCACCTCCGATCTGGCGTTACGCTTCGATCCTGCCTACGAACAAATCTCGCGGCGCTTTCTGGCCAATCCCGATCAGCTCGCCGACGCGTTCGCCCGCGCCTGGTACAAGCTGATCCATCGCGACATGGGTCCGCTCTCCCGCTACCTCGGCCCGGAATTGCCACAAGAGGAATTGCTCTGGCAAGACCCGCTGCCCGACGTGACGCACCCGCTGATCGATGACAGCGACGCCACGGCGCTGAAAAACAAGGTGCTGGCTTCAGGGTTGTCAGTGTCGCAACTGGTCTCGACCGCGTGGGCTGCAGCATCGACCTTCCGCGGCTCGGACAAACGCGGTGGCGCCAACGGCGGACGCTTGCGTCTGGCCCCACAGAAGTTCTGGCAGGCCAACCAGCCCGAGCAATTGGACAAGGTGCTGAGCACACTCGAAGGCATTCAGAACGAGTTCAACGGTTCGGCCGCCGGTGGCAAGAAAATCTCGCTGGCGGACCTGATCGTCCTGGCCGGTAATGCCGGAGTGGAAAAAGCCGCGCAAAACGCCGGGCATTCGGTGTCGGTGCCGTTCTCACCGGGCCGCGTCGATGCTTCGCAGGAGCAGACCGATGTCGAATCGTTCGGCTTCCTCGAACCGATTGCCGATGGCTTCCGCAATTACAGCAAAGGAAAATACACGGTTGCGGCGGAAACCCTGCTGATCGACAAGGCGCAGTTGCTGACGCTCACGGCACCGGAAATGACCGTGCTGCTGGGTGGTTTGCGGGTATTGAACACCAATGTCGGCCAGACGCGGCATGGCGTGTTCACCGACAAAACCGAAACGCTGAGCAATGACTTCTTCACCCACCTGCTGGACATGGGAGTTGAGTGGACCCCAACGTCACGGGATGCCGATGAGTTTGAAGGCCGTGACCGCAAGACCGGGGCGCCAAAGTGGACGGCGACTCGGGTGGATCTGGTGTTCGGCTCGAATGCGCAATTGCGCGCGTTGGCCGAGGTGTACGCCAGTTCCGACGCGAAGGCGCAGTTCGTCAACGATTTCGTCAAGGCATGGACGAAGGTGATGAATCTGGATCGGTTTGATCTGCGTAAATAGCTGTTTGTTGTACCAATAAAAATGCCGCTCGTTGAGCGGCATTTTTTGTTGATCGTTCCCACGCTCCTCGTTGGAATGCAACAAGGGACGCTCTGCGTCCCAAAGCCGACGCAGAGCGTCGAGAGAGGCATTCCCACGCAGAGCATGGGAACGATCAACTCGACGGTTCCTACCGGATCGGGTTACGCCAGGCTTTTGCTCACCACTTCATACACATCACTGGACAGCGACCCGGACGCCAGAATCCGCTCCAGCTCAGCCTTCATCAACGCCTGACGCGCGCTGTCGTATTTGCGCCAGCGGGTCAGCGGGGCCAGTTGGCGCGAGGCGATCTGTGGGTTGAAGCCGTTCAGTTCGATCACCAGATCGGCGAGGAAGCGATAACCGGAACCGTCCGCCGCGTGGAAGTTGATCAGGTTCTGCCCGGCGAACGCGCCGATCAGTGCCCGCACCTTGTTCGGGTTCTTGATGTTGAATGCCGGGTGCTGCATCAACGCCTTCACCCGCTCCAAACCGCCCGGCAAGGTGCTGCCGGCCTGCACGCTGAACCACTGATCCATGACCAGCGGATTGTCCTTGAAGTGCTCGGCGAAGCTGGCCAAAGCCAAAGCCTTCTGCTCTTCGAACGGCGAGTTGACCAGCACCGCCAGCGCAGTCAGGCGCTCGGTCATGTTGTCGGCGGTCTCGAACTGCTCCAGGGCCGCTGCCAACACTTCCGGCTTGCCGCTGAGCATCAGGTACGACAGGGCAATGTTCTGCAAGGCGCGACGAGCGAAGTGCTCTGCCTCGGCGACGTACGGAGTCTTTTTCGACAGATCGCGGTTGGCCTGATAACGCAGCCACAGCGCTTCGAACAAGCCTTCGGCGAGTTGCTTGCGGGCGAACTCGCGAGCGACGTGAATCGCCTCGACGTCAGCCACTTCGCTGATCTCGGTGAGATAGGCCTCCCCCGGCAGCGAGAGCATTTCGGCAACCATCGCCTGATCCAGCGACTCGTCGGACAGCACCGTGCGCAGCGCCGACACCAAACGCGGATCGAGCTTCAGGCTCTCGCCTTTCTGATGTTGGCCGATCAACTCTTGAAGCACTTGCACCGACAATTGCTGACCGGCATCCCAGCGATTGAAACCGTCGCTGTCGTGCTGCATCAGGAACATCAGTTGATCGCGGTTGTAGGGGAAGCTCAATTTCACTGGCGCCGAGAAGCCGCGCAGCAGCGACGGCAACGGCTGTGCGTTGATGTCGACGAAAGTGAAGGTCTGCTCGGCTTCGGTCACCGAGATCACCCGAGTGGTGCCTTGTGCCGAGGCTTCGCCAGCCAGACGCAGAGCGATTTCATTGCCCTGGCTGTCGAGCAGGCCGAGCTCGACCGGGATCACGAACGGCAGTTTTTCCACCTTGTCCGGGGTCGGCGGGCAGCTCTGGCGGAAGGTCAGGCTGTAGGTTTTCGCCGCAGCGTCGTAGGACTCGCTGACGGCCAGACGCGGTGTGCCGGCCTGGCTGTACCAGCGCTTGAACTGGCTGAGATCAACGCCATTGGCATCTTCCATGGCCTTGACGAAGTCGTCGCAGGTCACGGCCTGGCCGTCGTGGCGCTCGAAGTACAGATCGCTGCCCTTGCGGAAGCCTTCTGCGCCCAGCAGGGTGTGGATCATGCCGACCACTTCCGAGCCCTTTTCGTACACGGTCAGGGTGTAGAAGTTGGAAATCTCGATGAAGCTGTCCGGACGCACGGCGTGGGCCATCGGGCCGGCATCTTCGGCGAACTGGTGGGTACGCAGGTACGCCACGTCCTGAATGCGCTTGACCGTCGCCGAGTTCATGTCCGAGGAGAAACCGGCATCGCGGAACACCGTGAAACCTTCCTTGAGCGACAGCTGGAACCAGTCACGGCAGGTCACGCGGTTGCCCGACCAGTTGTGGAAGTATTCATGGGCGACGATCGCCTCGACCCGCTGGTGCGCGGCGTCGGTGGCAGTTTCGGCGCGGGCCAGCACGGCGCTGGAGTTGAAAATGTTGAGGCCCTTGTTCTCCATCGCGCCCATGTTGAAATCGTTGACCGCGACGATCATAAAGATGTCCAGATCGTACTCGCGACCGTAGACCTCTTCGTCCCAGCGCATGGATTTCTTCAGGCTGTTCATCGCGTGCTGGCACTTGTCGATGTTTTCCGGCTCGACATAAATGCGCAGCGCGACATTGCGCTGGCTCATGGTGGTGAAGGTGTCTTCGACGCACCACAGATCACCGGCGACCAGCGCAAACAGGTACGCCGGTTTCTTGAACGGATCTTCCCAGGTCGCCCAGTGCCGGCCATCTTCGCCGGGGCCGGAAGCGATCGGGTTACCGTTGGAGAGCAGCACCGGGTAGCTGTGCTGTTCGGCCACGACGGTGGTGGTGAACTTGCTCATCACGTCCGGGCGGTCGAGGTAATAGGTGATCTTGCGGAAGCCTTCGGCCTCGCACTGGGTGCAGAACATCGTGCCGGACTTGTACAGGCCTTCCAGCGCGGTATTGGTTTCCGGGTGGATGCGCACGCTGGTGTCGAGGGTGAAGGTTTCACTGGTCGGCTGCAGGGTCAGGTGGCTGTCCGAGACTTGATAGTCAGCAGCGCTCAGCTCCCGGTCCGCCAGCGTTACCGAGAGCAGCTCGAGTTTCTGGCCGTCGAGCACCAGCGGCGGCAGGCCGGCGCCGCGCTCCGGGTTGCGGCGCATCACCAGTTGTGCGTGAACCAGGCTGTGGTCCTCGAACAACTCGAAGGTCAGGTGCGTTTCGTCAATCAGGTACTCGGGCGCCTGATAGTCCTTGAGATAGATCATCTTCGGTTGTTCGGTGCGCATGCTGGAATCCTTATTGATGCACGGCGAGCTGGTAAGCCGTGTATTTACGAATGTTGATCACGCCGGTGTCGAAGATCAGATACTGACCCTTGATCCCCAGCAGCGTGCCTTCGGCAATCGGGTTCTTGTCCAGGTTGAAGCTGACGATTTTCGCCGGGTATTGCTCGACGGGATAGCGGATTTCCAGCGGTTCGACATCGGCAATCGTCTGAATCGCCTGTAGGCCGAATCGCTCCTGCAACCCTTGCAGGCCCTCAGCGCAGCTTTCGAACAACTGATCGCGCACCTGCGCCAGATCCACCGCCGCGGCATCGCCCTTGAGCAGCGCGCGCCAGTTGGTCTTGTCCGCCACCTGGCTGCGGAACAGGTCCTCGACAAAGCCCGACTGCTGGCGTGTCGATACGCGCATGATCGGCAGCGCCTGACTCGCGCCCTGATCGAGCCAGCGGGTCGGCAACTGGGTGGCACGGGTGATGCCGACCTTGATCCCCGACGAGTTGGCCAGGTAAACCACATGATCGGTCATGCAGAACTGCTGGCCCCACACCGGATCACGGCAGGTGCCGGCGTCGAAGTGGCAACGCTCCGGACTCATGATGCACAGGTCGCACTGCGCCAGTTTGGTCATGCACGGGTAGCAATAACCCTGACTGAAACTGGTTTTGGTCTTGCGCCCGCAATGGGTGCAGTGGATCGCCCCCAGGAATTCCAGACGCAACGTGCTGCCGATCAACGGATTGACCGGCACCTCGACGTCATCCAGACGAAACGCGTAGTGCACGTTCGACCCGTCCAGGCGCGCCGACATTTTGCTGATTGCACCGCGGCCAATCTCGATCAATGGATGGCATCCGACTTGAACAGGATGTTCGGCACTTCGATCGACTTCGACGCACATTCTTGCGGGCCCATGTAGCCAGTGCGCTGGTCTTCGGGCAGGTTCTGGACTTCCCAGGCAATCATCGCCTGCAACGACAGCTCGCGCTGTTCGGCAGTGAGTTTGTTGCCGTCGGACCATTTGCCGATTTCCACGGCCAGTTTCAGGCTTTCGTAGATGTCCGGGGTGATGTTGCTGATCATGTCGTTGAAAGAGGACATCAGGGTCTCCGTGCTCTTTGCTGAAACAAAAAATGTTAGACGGCCAGTTTACGGCGGTTATACAAACCGCCCAACAAACCGGTAAAGCATCCGATGAGTAACCCGCCCAGGTGCGCGGCGTTGGCGATCTGGCCGAAACCGATCAGCGAAATCAGCCCGGACATGCACACCACCAGCCACACCAGCATCATCACCAGCACACCGCGCGGCAGACGATAGGCCGGGTTCGGCGCCAGCAGCTGGAAAATCCAGCAATGCCCGAGCAAGCCGTAAAGCACGCCGGACAGCCCACCAAACAGGCTCGGGCCGCTCCAGACGAACTGCGCGTAGTTGGACACCAGACTGAACAGCAGCGTCAGGCCGATCAGGTTGATGCTGCCCTGGCGCGACTCGATGCGCCGCCCCAGCTCCCAATACCACATGCCGTTCATGGCCAGATGGAGGATGCCGAAGTGGATCAGCATCGGCGTGACCAGCCGCCACCACTGCCCTGCCGCCAGACTGTCGGCCAGGGGCGTGAAGTGGATGTACTCGCCGATCACGCGAAAATCGAGGAAGGTCAGCCAGCGCAGGGTCTCGAGGTTTTCGCCGAGGAAGGTCAGACCACCAACGATCAGGCTCAACAGCAGAATCAATCCGGTGGCCCTGGCGTGTTTCAACTGTTCGGCAAAACCCGGCCGTTTGAAGGTCTGGCCCACGGGAATGTCCAGTTGCTGATCCGGGTCGCCGGCCGGGAAGCGCTCGTACAAGGAACGCACGTCCTCGCTGATTTCCTCCGGCGCCCACAACACCTGTTCGCCCGCCTCTTCGCTGACCCGATGGGGCACTTGCATGCGTTGCAGCAGTTTGACAAAACCGCTCAAATCCACCGCCAACGGCAGGCGCAATACTGCTACCGCACTCATTGCAGGACCTCCGGCCGCTCGACATCGACCCAGACGAATTTTTGCGGATCCAGGCGCGTTTCCTGGTCCAGACGATAGGCCACCAGTTTGCCGTAAAGCACGGCGCTGTAATCCAGGCACGCGAGGTTCGGCCGGATCGGCGCCGGTTTGCCGCTGCGCCAGTAGTGGCCGACGAACAGCAACGGCTCGTCGACGCCATAGCGCAGCAGGGAATTCTTTTCGGTTGAAGTCAGCGGCGTCTGCGCGACAGGTTCGGGCAGTGCATCGGGCTGGAAGACGATGTCGCCGTAGGTTTTCGGGTCGTCTTCCCAGAACTTGGTGCGGAAGAACGAACGCACCAGACCGTCGCCGCTGGTCATGGTCAGGCCACCGGGCAGGCGCATGTCGGTGCCGCGCAGCAAGCGGTCGAACACGGTGCAGGCGAAGCTGCCGGGCACCGCCGAGGCCTGGAGGAAATGCTCATCGACGCAGCCATTGGGGAACAACGCCCGCAACGGCTCGATCAGACCGGCGTCCCAGCACGCATGGACGACGCGGAAGCGACCGGCATCGACGAACAGCGGCAGCTCGTAGAACCATTGCTGGAAGTCATGCCAGTCGCCGGGATGGTCTTCAAATTGAGTCAGGGTTTCCTGCAACAGCCGCGCATGGCGCTTGGTGTGTTCGCGCACGAACTGCTTGCCGCTGCCCGGTGGCGCCGGGGTGACCCAGCCGAGCGCGTTGAATTCGTGGTTGCCCATGATGCACAGCGCCTGCCCCGCCTCGACCATGTCGTGAACGATGTGCAGCGCCTCGCGAATGCGCGGGCCACGGTCGATGATGTCGCCGACGAACACCGCCATGCGTGACGGATGCCGCCAGACCCCGCCCTGCTTGTGATAACCGAGACGGTCCAGCAAGTGTTCGAGGGTCATGGCGCATCCGTGCACGTCACCGATCAGGTCGTAACTGCGCGCGGGATCGAGCATCAGTCGCCTCCGCCCCCCAGCTTGCTGCCCCAGCCAAGCTTGGTGCGGCACACCTCGTAGTAATTGTGATCGAGCGGATGAATCAAGCGCAGCTTCTGCGCTTTCTTGCTCACGGTAATGGTGTCGCCCGGTGCGCAGGTGAAGTGGTTCTGGCCGTCGCAGGACACCTGCGGATAGATCTGCATATCTTTGGACACGACGATTTTCAGCTCACTGTTGCCATCGACCACGATCGGCCGTCCCGACAAGGTATGGGGGTACATCGGCACAATCACAATAGCGTCGAGCTTGGGATGCATGATCGGCCCGCCGGCGGACAAGGCGTAGGCAGTGGAACCGGTCGGTGTGGCGACGATCAGGCCGTCGGCCTTCTGGCTGCAGACGAACTGGCCGTCGATGTACAGCTCGAATTCGATCATCCGCGTCGATTTGCCCGGGTGCAGCACCACATCGTTGAGCGCATCGCCCTGGCCGATGGCCTCGCCATGGCGACGCACTTCGGCTTGCAGCAGGAAGCGGTTTTCTACCAGATAGTGGCCGTCGAGCACTTCGGCGACCTTGATTTCCAGCTCGTCCGGGCGAATATCGGTGAGGAAGCCGAGGCTGCCACGGTTGATGCCCAGCACCGGAATATTGTGCCTGGCCAGCGCCCGCGCGGCGCCGAGCAGGCTGCCGTCACCGCCGACGACGATGACCATGTCGCAGACTTCGCCGAGCATCTTGCGCGACGAGGTTTGCAGGCCGTGGCCGGGCAGGACTTCAGCGATGGTGTCTTCGAGGATCACATGCAGGTGACGGTCGAGCAGAAAGCGTTTCAGTCGGCGGACGGTATCCAGCACCTGGGAGCTGCCCAGGCGACCGATGATGCCGATATTACGAAATTGCTCCATGGGACCTCTGCGGACAATCGAAAACGCGAAAACCCGATTATGGGCGAAAGCGCCAGATAGACAAAATCCTTTCAGCCTCAAGGCTGCGCTCAGGTTTAAGGCTATGCTCGCAAGATGATCCTGTTTCCCGACTTGTTGCAATTGCCCCATCGATTACGCCATCCCGAAGTGCGGGACCTGGCGTGGGTGATCCTCGCGCCGCCGATGCTCGCCGCCACGCCATGGCCGCAGCGCCATCCGCTCGCCGGCAGCGACTGGGTACAAGACCCGCAGCGTCTCGAACATTGGCTGCGCCAGCTCGACCACGACAGTTACGGCCTGCTGCAATGGCTGGCGCAGGCGCGCACCCGCCGTCTGGGCCTGTATTACGAGCGCCTGTGGCAGTTCGCCGTCTCGCATGCGCCGGGCATCGAACTGATCGCCGCCAACCTGCCAATCCGCCGCGCCGGGCACACCCTCGGCGAGCTGGACATGCTGCTGCGTGACCGCGACGGCGTGCATCATCTGGAACTGGCGATCAAGCTCTACCTTGGCCCGCAGGATGGCGATGGCCGCGAACCCGCGCAGTGGCTGGGGCCGGGTTGTCATGACCGGCTGGATCGTAAGCTGGCGCATCTGGCCGAGCATCAATTGCCGATCTCGGCGCGCCCGGAAAGCCGCGAAGTGCTCGCGGCGCTGGATATCGAAACCTTCAGCGCGCAGCTGTGGCTGGGCGGTTATCTGCTGTATCCGTGGCCTGGGCAGGCCGACTCACCGCACGGCGCGCATCCGCAACATCTGCGTGGCAGTTGGCTGCATCAGAAGGACTGGCCGGCGTTTGTCGCCCAACGCCCGCCGGGCCGCTGGCAACCCCTGCCCCGCCACGCCTGGCTGGCCCCGGCGCATTACCCGGCGGATCAGGTCTGGACAGATGAGCACCTGCGTTTGTGGCTGGAAGACCTGCCAGCACTGGCCCCGGCGCAGTTGATGGTGCGCCTGACCGAGAATACCCAGGGCGAATGGGAAGAGGCGGAGCGGTTGTTTCTGGTGGCGGATCTTTGGCCGAATGTCCCCGGCCAAACCTGAGATTTGTGGTGCCTGAACTGGCCCCTTCGCTGGCAAGCCAGCTCCCACAGGTTTCGCGGTGAATACAAATCCTGTGGGAGCTGGCTTGCCAGCGATTGGGCCCACCCCGATCTACAGCGAAAGCCGCACCGCCAACGCCGCCAACGTCACCAGCAACACCGGCACCGTCAGCACAATCCCGACACGGAAGTAATAGCCCCAGCCAATATGGATGCCTTTGCGCTCCAGCACGTGCAGCCACAACAACGTTGCCAGGCTGCCGATCGGAGTGATCTTCGGCCCCAGGTCGCTACCGATCACGTTGGCGTAGATCATCGCTTCTTTGATCACGCCGCTGGCCTGACTGGCGTCAATCGACAGCAAGCCGATCAGTACCGTTGGCAGATTGTTCATGATCGACGACAGCAGCGCCGTCAGCACCCCGGTGCCCATGGCCGCGCCCCATACACCGTGCTCAGCGAACACGTCCAGCCATCCGGCGAGGTAACCGGTGAGCCCGGCGTTGCGCAGGCCGTACACCACCAGGTACATGCCCAGCGAGAAAATCACGATCTGCCACGGCGCTTCTTTCATAACCTTGCGCGTGGAGATCTTGTGGCCGCGCGCAGCGATGCCCAGTAGCAGCGCAGCACACACCGCAGAAATCGCGCTGATTGGAATGCCCAGCGGTTCCAGAGCGAAGCAGCCAATCAACAGGATCACCAGCACCGCCCAACCGGCATAGAACGTCGCTTTGTCGTGGATCGCGGTATGCGGGTTTTCCAGTTGTGCAGGATCGTACGCCGCCGGGATGTCGCGGCGAAAAAACCACAGCAACATCCCCAGCGTCGCCGCCACGCTGACGAAGTTGACCGGCACCATCACCGCTGCATAGCGGTTGAAGCCGATGTGGAAGAAGTCCGCCGAAACGATGTTGACCAGGTTCGATACCACCAGCGGCAGGCTCGCCGTGTCGGCAATGAACCCGGCGCCCATGACGAATGCCAGCGTCGCCGCCGGTGAAAAGCGCAACGCCAACAGCATCGAAATCACGATCGGCGTGAGAATCAGTGCAGCACCGTCATTGGCGAACAACGCAGAGACCAGCGCACCAAGCAGCACCATGAAGGCAAACAGTTTGCGCCCACTGCCCCGCCCCCAACGCGCCACGTGCAGCGCTGCCCAATTGAAAAAGCCAGCCTCGTCGAGCAACAGGCTGATGATGATCAGCGCCACGAAGGTGCCGGTGGCGTTCCAGATGATCTGCCAGACCAGCGGGATATCCGAGAGGTGAACGACGCCAAAAATCAACGCCAGCACGGCGCCCAGCGTTGCACTCCAGCCGACACCGAGACCTTTGGGTTGCCAGATGACGAGGGTGATGGTCAGCAGGAAAATCAGTGACGCAGCGAGCATTCGCAGAAGCCTTCAAATAGCGAAACGGGTGGAAATCGAACAAATGTGGGAGCGAGCCTGCTCGCGAAAGCGGTGTGTCAGACGTGAAATTGTTATCTGACAGTCCGCCTTCGCGAGCAGGCTCGCTCCCACAGTGAGTTTCGGTGAGTTTATTTCTTGTGTTGCTCGACGAACTGGCCGTAGGCATCAATGAATTTTTGCAGGAACGGCTTCACCGAGTCGCTCAGTTTGCCCGCTTCGTCGAACGCGTTACCGGCGCCGCCCAGATACGCTTCCGGCTGTTGCAGGCAATGGATATCGAGGAAAACAAAAGTCTGGCGCAGGTGCTGGTTAGCGCCGAAGCCACCGATGGCGCCTGGCGATACGCTGATCACCGCACCGGGTTTGCCACTCCACGCGCTCTGGCCATAAGGGCGCGAACCAACGTCGATGGCGTTCTTCAACGGTGCCGGGATCGAGCGGTTGTACTCGGGGGTAACAAACAGCACCGCGTCGGATGACGCCACTTTCTGACGGAAAGTGCTGTAGGCTGCCGGCGGAGAAGCGCCGTCGATGTCTTCGTTGTACAGCGGCAGCTCACCGATTTCGACAATCTCGAGCTTGAGATTGGCCGGCGCCAGTTCGGCGAGGGCCAGTGCGACTTTGCGATTGATCGATGCTTTGCGCAGGCTACCGACCACTACAGCGACGTTGTAGACATTGCTCATGGATGACTCTCGATGGTCCGTGGGAAGAGTCGCTAGTTATAGATGATCCAGTGACGCTTTCACCAGTGGTCATTGGTTTTTCCTGCGCGGCGAATATTTTTTTCCTGTAGGAAAACTTACCGAGCTTGGTGACGGTCTACAAAGCCGCAAATCAAGCGTTTTATCTCCAGAGGTTCTAAGCAGATGGCAGCAGTACTCGTCGGTCAGTTTCATGCAAGAGATGCGGAAGGCCGCGTTTATTCCGTGCATGAATTCCAGGAATCGAACCCGTCTGCAGACGGATCCACTGGCTCGGAGCCCATTTACAGACTGGCCATTGGCGATCGGGTCAACAAGGTTAGTGACAGCGAGTTTCTCCTGGTTCAATCAGGCATTACCCTGATTCGCGAACCTGAGCCAACCGTCGCTCAATAACCCAGCGTTATGAGCAGAAGTCATGCGAGCGGACTTGGGGTAGGATTCAGCGTCTGACCCCACCTGCTGAACATGGACTTCACGCATGCGTTTACGCCACATCGAAGTGATTCAGGCGCTCTTGCAGAGCGGTCACCTGGGCACCGCCGCCGAATGGCTGCAATTGCCGGTGACCGAGGTCGAAGAGCGTTTGCGCGAAGCCGAGAGTCAGCTGGGGTTCATGCTGTTTGCCAGCGTTCGCGGGCGCCTGCAATCGACGCCCGAAGCGCGCGCCCTGCAAGCGGAAATCGCGCACATTTATGAGGCACTTGAGCCGGTGCAGCGTCTGGCCAGCAGCCTCAAGCAATACCTCGCCCCGCCCCTGCGCATCATCGGCACCCCGCCGCTGGCCCAGCATTTGTTGCCGCAGAGCCTTGCGACCCTGCGTCGGCGCTTGCCAGACGCACCGTGCAGCCTGGTCAGCGCGCCGACTCGCGACATCGTCCGCAGCCTGTTATTGCGCGAAAGCGATCTGGGCCTGAGCCTGCACGATCCCGAACACCCCGATATCCACTGCCAGCCGCTGGCCCAGGGCAAGCTGCAATTGCTCGCTCCGCACGGCTGGCTGCAGCCGAAACAGAAATATATTTCTCTGGCAGACCTGTCCGGTCAGGCCATGATCGGTCTCGAAGGTCAGGATCCGCTGAGCCCGGCACTGGAAAACAAACTCCAGGCCTTGCGCCCGGCGCCAAGCATTCAGACCCGCGTGCAGACCCATCAGATGATGCGCAGCATGGTCGAGGCCGGCGAAGGCCTGGCGATCGTCGACCCCTTCACCGCGTTGGGCGCCCGCGCCGGTGGGCTTGACGTCTGCCCGCTCTCACCGGCAGTGCCGATCAACCTCTACGCCCTGACCTTCAAACATGCCACGCCGTCGGCGGCGATTCAGACACTGCTGACCATCGTCACGGAACAAGCCGAGGCGATGTTGTCGAGCTGAGTGGTTTTTCCAGCGGATTATCGAACAGGCGATACCAGAACAATGCGACTTCGGCGGTGTGCGGATCGATGCCGCGATAGCGCAACTGGTCGATGCCGCCGATCACATAACCGCAACGCTCATACAGACGACAGGCGCCGAGGTTGTTGTTCTGGGTTTCGAGCATGATGCCCGGCAGCTTCTTCTTGCGACTCCAGAACTGCGCGACATCGAGCAACGCCTTGGCCACGCCGTGGCGACGGGCCGGGGCATGCACCGCCAGTTCATCGATGTGGGCAAAGCCGTTCCAGTTGGTGCTGATCACCAGGTGACCAACCGGCTCGTCGTCCAGGTACGCCATGAAAATCGCACTGTCGGGCGCGTTGTGAAAGGCGCTGAACTCTTCCGGATCAATACCGTAGCACTTGCGGTACGGCACGATCGGCGTCACCGGCCACTGCTCGACCGGCTTGCCGATCACGGCGGCGCCATAGGCGGCAACCTCGAAACTGAAGTCGCTGCCCCAGATATACGGCGCAAAACCTTCGTCGGCGACCCGCACCGACAACCCTGGGTATTTCGGATTCATGACCGGTTGCATACTGGGAAAAGTCCTCATTCCTTGACGCAGCCGACAGTGTCGACCTTGCTGTCGCGATGGATGATTGCCAGCGCAAATTTCAACTCTTTGTACATGAGGCTCAGTGTCCTGAGGCGGCAGATTTGCACCTGACCAGTGCACTCAGGGTAGAGGGTTGCAGCGAATGTGGCGAGGGTGGCAACTTGGCTCCATGTCGCCAAATGCAAAAAATCGCTGCCTTCCTGGTCCCTACTATGGAATGCAATCCCCGTAAGAGTTGCCGAAGGCTGCGATCTTTTGATCTTTTGATCTTCAGGTTTTTCAGGCCTGCGCATCAGCCTCGGCAATCTGCGTCCACAACGCCGGCGCTCCCGCCGATTTGGCGATGATTTCCAGCCGCACCAGATGCGCCGCCAGTTCTTCTTCGGTCGCGCGAATGATGCGTGCTGGCTGGCGATCGACCGGCAGGCGGCGGATTTCGGTAGCCGAGTTGTCGGCACCCTCGCCCGTGCCATTGCCATCGGAGGCGTTGCCGGCCAGCGACAGGCTGGTCTGGCCGCCGGTCATGGTCAGGTAGACGTCGGCGAGAATCTCCGAGTCGAGCAAAGCGCCGTGCAGTTCACGGCCGGAGTTGTCGACGCCGTAACGCTTGCACAACGCATCGAGGCTGTTGCGCTGCCCCGGGTGACGTTCCCGAGCCATCATCAGGGTGTCGAGGATCGTGCAGTGCTGGGTGATGTCAGCGCGATCGTGCTGGCCCATCAAGGCGAATTCGTTGTTGATGAAGCCAACGTCGAACGCCGCGTTGTGGATGATCAGCTGTGCGCCCTGGATGAACTCGAAGAACTCGTCGGCGACTTCGGCAAAGCGGGGCTTGCCGACGAGGAATTCGTTGGTAATGCCGTGAACACCGATCGCGCCTTCGTCGCTTTCGCGATCCGGTTGCAGGTAAACGTGGAAATGCCGGCCCGTCAGGCGCCGACCGATCAGTTCGACGCAACCGATTTCAATGATCCGGTGACCATCGGTTACCGGCATGCCGGTGGTTTCGGTATCGAGTACAACGGATCTGGTGGCCATCAGTGCTCAGCTCTCAACGGGTCAATCGGGCAAAGGCGCGGATGTTAACACGCTCGGCGGGGTGTTTCAGTCAGACCGTGGCGGCTCCTTCGCGAGCAGGCTCGCTCCCACATTGGAATGCATTCCAATTCAAGGCCTGGAATACATTTCCCTGTGGGAGCGAGCCTGCTCGCGAATGGCCACACCACGATTAGAAAGCGAAATCAGCTCTGCTTGTAACCGCGAACTTCATCCACCCCACGGTTGGCCAGCTGGTCAGCCCGCTCGTTACCGTGATGACCAATGTGCCCGCGCACCCATTTCCAGGTGACTTTGTGGCGATTGACCTGCTCGTCCAGCTCTTTCCACAGATCGGCGTTTTTCACCGGTTCTTTCGCAGCGGTTTTCCAGCCGCGCTTCTTCCAGTTGGCCATCCACTCGTTGATGCCTTTCATCACGTATTGCGAGTCGGTGACCAGCAGCACTTCGCAGGGGCGCTTGAGCGCTTCGAGGCCGCGGATCGCGCCGAGCAGCTCCATGCGGTTGTTGGTGGTGTTGGCCTCGCCGCCCCACAATTCCTTTTCGACGCCCTTGCACACCAGCAGCGCGCCCCAGCCGCCGGGGCCGGGGTTGCCCTTGCAGGCACCGTCGGTGAACAGTTCTACGGTGTCGACGCTTTCCACGCTTTCGCTCATGCCAGTCTTTCCAGAAAAATGCCTGTCCTGCCAATCACGGATCGACAATGACCGCGGCCGGGACAAGCCCGGCCACAAATAAAAGAAGATTTACGGTTCGATGCGGCGGCGGTTGACCTTGGCCATCGGCAGCGGAATCAGCTTGCCCATCGGCTCGCGGCGTTCCTGGCGCAACGGCCGGAGCCCCACCACGATCTTGCGCGCCACCAGCAGATAGAAGCCACCGCCGGACAGCTGCCAGTTACCGGCCTTGCGTTCCCAGCCGGCCAGACGGTTCTGCCACTTGGGCGACGCGAGCGGCGGACGATAGCACCCGAAGCGGCGTTTCTCCAGCGCGAAGCCCAGCAGATTGAGCCAGTCGGCGACCCGCGACGGCGAGATGCAGCGCGCCTTGCGCAGGGCATCATTGGCGAAGAAATGCCGCAGCCCCCAAGTGCTCCAGGGGTTGATGCCGATGATCAGCAGATGCCCGCCGGGGCGCACGCTGCTCGCCGCCTCACGCAGCAAACCGTGGGGCGACAGGCAGAAATCCAGGCCATGCTGCATCACCACCACGTCGGCGGCGTGCTCGCTCAACGGCCAGGCCTGCTCTTCGCAGACGATCTCGACCCCGGGCAACGGCGCGCCAAGACGCACGTTGCGCTGCACTTGCGGCGCGGCCGGCGGGGTTTCGGCGGACGGGCCGTAATGCACAAGATAACCGCCGAAGAACCGGCCGAGCTCGTCATCGAGCATGCGCCGCTCTTCATCCAGCAGAAATTGCCCGAGCGGCCCCGACAGCCATTCGCGGGCGGCGCTGATCAATGCCAGCCAGTCGGGATCGGCCTGAGCGAACGCTTTATCGGTCATGTCATTCTCCAACGCGCCAGGAACTACTAAGATGCGCCAATGTTTTCCGCTTGGCGAATTCCGACGATGATACAGATCAGTGCCCTGCCCGCGTTCACCGACAACTACATCTGGTTGTTACAGGATCATCAGACCCAGCGCTGTGCGGTGGTCGATCCGGGCGACGCCGCCCCGGTGCAGGCGTGGCTCGATGCGCATCCGGGCTGGGTGCTCAGCGATATTCTGATCACTCACCATCACCATGACCATGTCGGCGGCGTCGAGCGCCTGAAAGCCGCGACCGGTGCCAAAGTCTACGGCCCGGCCAGCGAAAGCATTCCGGCGCGTGACATAGCGCTCAAGGACAACGACAGCGTCAGCGTGCTCGGCTGGGACTTCGACGTCTATGCGGTGCCCGGTCACACCCTGGGGCACATCGCCTATTACCACCATGGCCTGTTGTTCTGCGGCGACACCCTGTTTGCCGCCGGTTGCGGCCGGTTGTTCGAAGGCACGCCCGAGCAGATGTACCACTCGCTCAGCCGTCTTGCGGCCCTGCCGGAAGATACGCTGGTTTACTGCACCCATGAATACACCTTGAGCAATCTGAAATTTGCCGCCGCCGTCGAGCCGGGCAATCCGGAAGTCGCCGCCCGTCTGGAAAAGGTCACGCAGCAACGGCAGAACGGCGTGATGACGTTGCCGTCGACTTTGGCCCTGGAAAAGCTCACCAATCCGTTTTTACGCACTTCTGAAACATTGGTTACACAAAAAGTGGACGAACGGGAAGGCGCTCAAAACCGGGAGCCGAGCGAGGTATTTGCGGCTCTGCGGGCATGGAAAGACAAGTTCTGACAAGCGCGCCGGCCGGGACAAAAATTCTCAATGGTTGACCGCAGGGGGTGCGCTTTCTAGAATCGCCCGACATTTTTGCCCGGAACTTACTTCCAGCCAATGTCGTCATCCATACGTAAGTCCGTCAATTCAGATGCTTTGACCCGCCTGGCGCAAGCCATCGCGGTGGCTGTGTCCGCCGCGCTGGCGGGTTGCTCCAGCCACGCTCCGCAGACTGAAGCGACGCATACGCCGAACATTGCTGCGCGAGCCAAGCAGAAGCCGATCTGGCTGACCGAGAAGCCCACTCCCGTGGCGCCCCAGGACATCTGGGAACGCATGCGCCAGGGCTTCCAGTTGCAGGAAGGCCTTGGCGTCAATCCGCGCATCGAGCAACAACGCCTGTGGTTCGCCAGTAATCCCTCTTTTCTCGAGAATGCCGGCGAACGCGGCAGCCTCTACATTCATTACATTGTCGAACGCCTCGAAGAGCGCAACATGCCGCTGGAACTGGCCCTGCTGCCGGTGATCGAGAGCGCGTACAACCCGATGGCCTACTCCCGCGCCGATGCGGTGGGCCTGTGGCAATTCATTCCGTCCACCGGGCGCTACTTCAACCTGCGCCAGACCCGCTTCTACGACGGTCGTCGCGACATCACCGCTTCGACCACGGCAGCGATGGATTACCTGACTCGCCTGCACGACATGTTCAACGGCGACTGGCTGCTGGCGCTGGCAGCCTACAACGCTGGTGAAGGCACCGTCAGCCGCGCGATCGAACGCAACGAAAAGCTCGGCCTGCCCACCGACTACTGGAACCTGCCGCTGCCGGCGGAAACCCAGGCCTATGTGCCGAAGTTGCTGGCACTGTCGCAAGTGGTACTGGCGCCTGAAGCCTACGGCGTCAACCTCAACCCGATCGCCAACGAGCCGTACTTCCAGGTCGTCGAAATCAACCAGCGCATGGACCTGTCCAAGGTCGCTGCGGTGGCGAACATCGATGAAGACGAACTGTTCCAGCTCAATCCGGCGTTCAAACAGCGCACCACCATCGACGGTCCGCAGCATCTGCTGGTGCCGACATCCAAGGCGCAACTGCTGACCGCCAGTCTGCAGACCATGCGCCCGGACGAACTGATCAGCCCGCGCTCGCTGAAACCGGTGTTCGAAGGCGCCGATCCGTCGGAAGTGGCGCAGCTCAAACGTGCTTATCGGGTCAAGCGTGGCGACAACCTCGGCTCCATCGCCAAGGCCAACAAGGTCGAAGTCAAGGATCTGCAGCGCTGGAACAAGCTGACCGGCAAGAACCTCAAGGTCGGCCAGACCCTGGTCATGCAGGACAACACCAAGCGTGCCCCGGCGCGCAAGTCTGGCCGGGTCAACACCGTGGTCGCGGCCAATACCAAGAGCAAAGGCAAGGACGAGAGCAAGCAGCAGACCCAGTACAAGGTCAAGCGCGGCGACACCCTGTATGTGGTGGCCAAGCGGTTCAACGTCGAGATGCAACATCTCAAGCGTTGGAACCCGGGTGCGGGCAAGGCGTTGAAACCGGGGCAGATGCTCACGGTTTATCAGCCGCACTGATTGAAGAGCCCCTGATATTTCAGGGGCTTTTTTGGGATGAAGTTTTTGTGGTGTGCTTTAGATCCACCCCCCTCACCCCAGCCCTCTCCCCCAGGGGGGAGAGGGGGAAAGGGAGCCGATCGGGGGCTTTTCAGAAACTGACTTCGACTCGGTATCGCACCTCGGTGCAATTCGCCCAGACACCACGATCAGTCCCCTCTCCCTCCGGGAGAGGGTTAGGGTGAGGGGCTCTTCGCGCAAACGATTAACCCGGCATTAACCCGCATCTTTTTCCTGTCCAGACAAGCTGTTACTGTACGGCCCACAAAGCCCAAGCCGCTGGATCGGATCTGACTTGAAGCGTGCCCTCTCCCTGCTCCTGATCAGCCTGGCCTTGAGCTCACCCGCAAGCGCGACGATTACCGAAAGTCACGGTTATGCGCAGTTCGGCACGCTCAAGTACCCGGCCAGATTTACCCACTTCGACTGGGTCAACCCGCAAGCGCCCAAGGGCGGTACGTTGCGGGTGATGGCGTTCGGCACCTTCGATACGGTCAATCCGTACACTTTCAAGGGCACCAGCCCGGTCACCACCGCCAATTTCCTTCAGTACGGCATCAACGAGCTCAACGAGCCGCTGATGGTCGGTACCGGACAGTATTCGCCGTCCGGCGACGAGCCGGCGTCGAGCTACGGTTTGATCGCACAATCGGTGGAGTACAGCGAAGATCGCAGCTGGGTCGTCTTCAATTTGCGCCCCGAAGCGCGCTTTCACGACGGCGCGCCTGTCACCGCCTACGACGTGGCGTTCTCCTATCGAACGCTGCTCAAGGACGGTCATCCGCTGTATCGCACGGCCCTGCAGGAAGTGCTGCGGGTCGACATCCTCAACAAGCAGCGCATTCGTTTCGTGTTCAAGCGCTCGGGCAATCCGCTGTTGATCCTGCGCCTGGGCGAATTGCCGGTACTGCCGCAGCATTACTGGAAAGACCGCGACTTCAAAGCCACCACCTTCGAACCGCCGCTGGGTAGCGGGCCGTACCGCATCACGTCGGTCACGCCGGGTCGGCAGCTGATTTTCGAGCGGGTCAAGGATTACTGGGGCAAGGACTTAGCGGTCAATCGCGGCAAGTACAATTTCGATCGCATGGAAGTCGAGTTCTACCGCGACAGCGATGTCGCCTTCGAAGCGTTCAAGGCCGGTGAGTTCGACATCTACATCGAGCATCAGGCGAAGAACTGGGTCAACGGTTACAACTTCCCTGCTGTACGTCGTGGCGAAGTGATCAAGGTGCAGATCCCGCATCAGATCCCGACCCAGACTCAGGGCCTGTTCATGAACAGCCGCCGCGCGACCTTCGCCGATGCCAGGACGCGCGAAGCGTTGGGTCTGATGTTCGACTTCGAATGGACCAACCGCGCGCTGTTCAGCGATGCCTATAAGCGCACGAGCAGTTACTACCCCAACAGCGAATTCACTGCGTCCGGCCTGCCGGTCGGGCATGAATGGCTGATGCTCAAGCCTTACAAGGAGCAGTTGCCAGCCCGGCTGTTCACCGAGCCGTTCACCCTGCCGAAAACCGACGGCCGTGGCATCCCGCGCGAGACCATGCGTAAAGCCCTCGCCCTGCTTGCCGAGGCCGGTTGGAAGCTCCACGGCCAGCGCCTGCAAGACAAAGACGGCCAACCGCTGCGCTTCGAACTGCTGCTGGTCAATCCGAGCCTGGAGCGGCTCTATCAGCCGTACATCGAAAACCTCAACAGCATCGGCATCGACGCGCGCCTGCGTACCGTCGATCGCGCCCAGTACAAACAGCGCCTCGACCAATTCGATTTCGACATGATCTCGATGACACTGGGCCAGACCCTGAGCCCGGGCCTTGAGCAGTGGCAGTACTTCCACTCCAGCCAGGTGAACGTCAAGGGCAGCAAGAATTACGCGGGCATCGCCAATCCGGTGGTCGATCACCTGCTCGAACAATTGCTCGCCGCGCGCACCCGCGACGAGCAGGTTGCCGCCGGCAAAGCGCTCGACCGCGTGCTGCTCTGGCAGCACTACAGCATTCCCAACTGGTACCTCAATTATCACCGTCTGGCCTACCGCAACCGGTTGGCCTTTGTCACCACGCCGCCCTACACCCTGGGCCTGAGCGCATGGTGGCTGAAGTCTTCGGAGAAAGATCGATGAACGCTGTTCGCACCCTGCTCGTGCAGGCCGGCGGCTTGCTGTTCGCCGGGCTGGCCTGGGCCGCCCCGCAACACGCCGTGACCCTGTACAACGAGCCGCCGAAATACCCGGCCGATTTCAAGCATTTCGACTACGTGAACCCTGATGCGCCCAAGGGCGGCGTGTTTCGTCAGGCCGGGTTCGGTGGCTTCGACAGCCTCAACCCGTTCATCAACAAAGGCGTGCCCGCCGATGACATCGGCCAGATCTACGACACCCTGACCAAACATAGTCTCGACGAGCCGTTCACCGAGTACGGCCTGATTGCCAGCAAGATCGAGAAAGCCGACGACAACAGTTGGGTGCGCTTCTACCTGCGCCCGGAAGCACGCTTCCATGACGGCCATCCGGTGCGCGCCGAAGACGTGGTGTTCAGCTTCGAGACGCTGACCAAGGAAGGCTCGCCGATGTTTCGCGGCTATTACAACGACGTCGCAGAAGCCATCGCCGAAGACCCGTTGAAGGTGCTGTTCAAGTTCAAGCACAGCAACAACCGCGAGCTGCCGCTGATCCTCGGCCAGTTGCCGGTCCTGCCGAAACACTGGTGGGCCAGTCGCGACTTCAACAAGGGCAACCTGGAAATCCCGCTGGGCAGCGGCCCGTACAAGGTCACCCAAGTGAAGGCCGGCCGTTCGGTACGTTACGAACGGGTCAAGGATTACTGGGGCAAGGACTTGCCGGTCAACCGTGGCTTCTACAACTTCGACACGATGACCACCGACTATTACCGCGACAACACCGTCGCCCTCGAAGCGCTGAAGGCCGGACAGTTCGACTATTGGCTGGAAATGACCGCGAAGAACTGGGCCAGCGCCTATAACGTTCCGGCGGTCACCGAGGGGCGCTTGATCAAAGAACTGATCCCCAACAGCAACCCGACCGGCATGCAGGGCTTCGTGTTCAACCTGCGCCGCCCGGTGTTCCAGGATGTGCGCGTGCGTCAGGCGCTTGGGCTGCTATTCGACTTCGAATGGACCAACAAGCAATTGTTCAACGGCGCCTATGTGCGCACTCGCAGCTACTTCGAAAACTCTGAAATGGCCGCCACCGGCCTGCCCGACGCCGAGCAACGGAAGATCCTCGAACCGTTCCGCAGCAAACTGCCGGCTCAAGTATTCAGCGAAGCCTTCGAAAATCCCAAGACCGACGCCAGCGGCATGATCCGCACCCAGCAGCGCGAGGCCTATCAACTGCTGCAAGAGGCCGGCTGGAAAATCGTCGATGACAAAATGGTCGACGCCACCGGCAAACCGGTGGTGATCGAATTCCTCCTCGCCCAGACCGAATTCGAACGGGTGCTGCTGCCGTTCAAGCGCAACCTCAGCGACCTCGGCATCGATCTGGTGATCCGCCGCGTCGACGTCTCGCAGTACATCAACCGCGTGCGCTCGCGGGATTTCGACATGATGGTCGGCAGCTTTCCGCAATCCAACTCGCCGGGCAACGAGCAGCGCGAATACTGGATGAGCGCCGCCGCCGACAAGCCGAGCAGCCGCAACAGCATGGGTCTGAAGGATCCGACCGTTGACCAACTGGTGGAAAGCCTGATCAACGCCGACTCGCGCAAAAGCCTGGTGGCCCACGCTCGTGCCTTGGACCGAGTGCTGCAATGGGGCTACTACGTGGTGCCGAACTGGCACATCAAGAGCTGGCGCGTGGCCTACTGGAACCACATCGGCCACCCGAAAACCTCGCCCAAGTACGACATCGGCATCAACACCTGGTGGGTCAAGCCTGACGCCAAGCCTGCCGTAGAAGTCGAAACCCAACTGCAAGCCGACCCTGCGGGCACGGAGTAATCAGATGCTGGCGTATATCTTTCGGCGACTGCTGCTGATCATCCCGACCCTGTTCGGCATTCTGCTGATCAACTTCGTGATCATCCAGGCCGCGCCCGGCGGGCCGGTCGAGCAGATGATCGCCAAGCTCGAAGGTTTCGAAGGCGCCACCAGCCGGATTGCCGGCGGCGGTGCCGAAGTGGCGGTGGCCGGCTCGTCCTACCGTGGCGCGCAGGGGCTGGATCCGGCGCTGATCAAGGAAATCGAGCACATGTACGGGTTCGACAAATCGGCCCCGGAACGCCTGTGGATCATGGTCAAGAACTACGCGCAGCTGGATTTCGGCGACAGTTTCTTCCGCGACGCCAAGGTCATCGACCTGATCAAGGAAAAGATGCCGGTGTCGATCTCGCTGGGGCTGTGGAGCACGCTGATCATGTATCTGGTGTCGATCCCGCTGGGCATCGCCAAGGCCACGCGGCACGGCAGCCACTTCGATGTCTGGACCAGTTCGGCGATCATCGTCGGCTATGCGATCCCGGCGTTCCTGTTTGCGATCCTGCTGATCGTGGTGTTTGCCGGCGGCAGTTATCTGGACTGGTTCCCCCTGCGCGGGCTGACTTCGAACAACTTCGATGAGCTGAGCCTGGGCGGCAAGATTCTCGATTACTTCTGGCACCTGGCATTGCCAGTCACCGCGCTGGTGATCGGCAACTTCGCGACCATGACCCTGCTGACCAAGAACAGCTTTCTCGACGAGATCAACAAGCAGTACGTGGTCACCGCCAAGGCCAAGGGTCTGACCCGCCATCGCGTGCTCTACGGGCATGTATTCCGCAATGCCATGCTGCTGGTGATTGCCGGTTTCCCGTCAGCGTTCATCGGTATCTTTTTTACCGGCTCGCTGCTGGTGGAAGTGATTTTCTCCCTCGATGGCCTCGGCCTGATGAGTTTCGAAGCGGCGATCAATCGCGATTACCCTGTGGTATTCGGCACCTTGTTCATCTTCACCTTGCTCGGGCTGGTGGTGAAACTGATCGGCGACCTGACCTACACCTTTGTCGATCCGCGTATCGACTTCGCCAGCCGGGAGCATTGAGATGAACCTGTCCCCTCTCAACCGCCGGCGCTTCGAACTGTTCAAGGCCAACAAGCGTGGCTGGTGGTCGCTGTGGCTGTTTCTGATTCTGTTCGGCCTGAGTCTGGGCGCCGAACTGATTGCCAACGACAAGCCACTGGTCGTGCATTACGACAACAACTGGTATTTCCCGGCGATCAAGCGCTACCCGGAAACCGCGTTCGGCGGCGAATTCCCGCTGGAAGCCAACTACAAGAGTCCGTACATCCGTGAGCTGCTCAAGGCCAAGGACGCGTGGATTCTGTGGGCGCCGATCCCCTACAGCTACCAGAGCATCAACTACGACCTGAAAGTCCCGGCCCCGGCGCCACCCTCGGCGGACAACCTGCTGGGCACCGACGATCAGGGCCGCGACGTGTTGGCGCGGGTGATCTACGGTTTCCGCATTTCCGTGTTGTTTGCGCTGACGCTGACCGTGCTGAGCTCGATCATCGGCGTGATCGCCGGGGCGCTACAGGGTTTCTACGGCGGCTGGGTCGATCTCGCCGGGCAGCGTTTTCTCGAGATCTGGTCGGGGCTGCCGGTGCTGTATCTGTTGATCATCCTCGCCAGTTTCGTCCAGCCGAATTTCTGGTGGCTGCTGGGCATCATGCTGCTGTTCTCGTGGATGAGCCTGGTCGATGTGGTGCGCGCCGAGTTCCTGCGCGGGCGCAATCTGGAATACGTGCGCGCCGCCCGCGCGCTGGGCATGCAGAACGGCGCGATCATGTTCCGCCACATCCTGCCCAACGCCATGGTCTCGACCATGACCTTCATGCCGTTCATCCTCACCGGCGCCATCGGCACCCTGACCGCGCTGGACTTCCTCGGCTTCGGCTTGCCGGCCGGCAGTCCGTCGCTGGGCGAACTGGTCGCGCAAGGCAAATCCAATTTGCAGGCGCCTTGGCTGGGCATGAGCGCGTTTGCCGTGCTGGCGCTGATGTTGAGCCTGCTGGTGTTTATCGGCGAGTCCGCTCGCGATGCCTTCGACCCGAGGAAGTGAAATGAATCAGGACAATCTGATCGAAGTGCGTGACCTCGCCGTCGAATTCGGTTTCGGCGAGCGCGTTCACCGCGTGGTCGAGGGCGTGAGCTTCGACATCAAGCGCGGCGAAACCCTGGCGCTGGTCGGTGAATCGGGCTCGGGCAAATCGGTCACGGCGCATTCGATCCTGCGCCTGTTGCCCTACCCGATGGCGCGGCATCCGGCCGGCAGCATCAATTACGCCGGGCAGAACCTGCTGGATTTGAGCGAGAAGACCATCCGCCACATTCGTGGCAACCGCATCGCGATGATCTTTCAGGAGCCGATGACTTCGCTCAATCCGCTGCATTCGATCGAAAAGCAAATCAACGAAGTGCTCGGCATCCACAAGGGCCTGAGTGGCAAAGTGGCGACCAAGCGCACTTTGGAGCTGCTGGAGATGGTCGGCATTCCCGAGCCGCACAAGCGGCTCAAGGCGCTGCCCCATGAATTGTCCGGCGGCCAGCGCCAGCGGGTGATGATCGCCATGGCCCTGGCCAACGAGCCGGAATTGCTGATTGCCGACGAACCGACCACCGCGCTGGACGTGACCGTTCAGCTGAAAATCCTCGATTTGCTCAAGGATCTTCAGGCTCGATTGGGGATGTCGCTGCTACTGATCAGTCACGATTTGAACCTGGTGCGAAGAATTGCGCATCGCGTATGTGTCATGCAGCGCGGTTGCATCGTCGAACAGGCATCGTGCGCAGAGCTGTTCCGTTCGCCGCAGCATCCGTACACTCGGGAATTGCTCGGCGCGGAGCCCAGCGGCGGCCCGGCGAGCAATGAAATCGGCGCGCCGCTGCTCGAAGTCGAGGACCTGAAAGTCTGGTTCCCGATCAAGAAAGGCCTGCTCAAGCGCACGGTGGATTACGTCAAGGCAGTGGACGGCATCAATTTCAGCCTGCCGCAGGGTCAGACCCTGGGGATCGTCGGCGAAAGCGGATCCGGCAAATCCACCCTGGGTCTGGCGATTTTGCGGCTGATCGGCAGCAAAGGCGCGATCCGCTTTGAAGGCAAGCAGCTAGACTGCCTGACGCAGAGCGAGGTTCGCCCGCTGCGGCGGGAGATGCAGGTGGTGTTTCAGGACCCGTTTGGCAGCCTGAGCCCGCGCATGTGCGTCAATGACATCGTTGGCGAAGGCCTGCGCATACACAAGATGGGCACCGCAGCCGAACAGGAAGCGGCGATCATTGCGGCATTGAAGGAGGTAGGTCTGGATCCGGAAACCCGGCACCGCTACCCCCACGAATTTTCCGGAGGGCAACGGCAGCGAATCGCCATTGCCCGGGCCTTGGTGCTGAAACCGGCGCTGATCCTGCTGGACGAGCCGACTTCGGCGCTCGACCGCACGGTGCAGCGGCAAGTGGTGGAGCTGTTGCGTTCACTGCAAGCCAAGTACAACCTGACGTATTTGTTCATCAGCCATGACCTGGCTGTCGTCAAAGCGCTGAGCCACCAGCTGATGGTGGTCAAGCATGGCCAAGTGGTCGAACAGGGAGACGCGCAAAGTATCTTTGCCGCCCCCCAACATCCGTATACACAGCAGTTGCTGGAAGCCGCTTTTCTGGCACCAGCCACTGCGCAATAACCTGAAAGAGGAGCAACACATGGGTTTTCTCGCCGGTAAGCGCGTACTGATCGTCGGTG